>NZ_JYGP01000002.1:1207586-1509483 GCF_000960005.1 Streptococcus mitis
GATACCTGTTCTGTACCTGGTACGATATTTCCTACACGGTCTTTTTCATAGGTAATAATACCGTCTGTCCCAGCAAGAATGCTATTTAACGAACTCTCCAGACCAGAAGTTCCTAACAAACTCTTACTGCCATCCTCATTTTCATGGAGTTGGGCCAAGCCAATAAAACTAGAAGCAAATTGGCCATTTGGGTAGCTTCTGTTAGGGCTAGTTGTAAAGTCAATCCCTTCCACACTAGCATCTTTCAAGTCTTTTTTAATCGCCATCATATTGGCATAGGTAATCCCATTTCCTTTTGCTCCAAAAGAAACTTGGGTCAGATTTGGTTGAGCCAGTTGCTCTTTCACATAAGCTTCATCCATATCCAAATACTTATGGAAGACTTCAGCTACCTTATTAAACTGCGAATCCTCTACATAAAGAATTTTACCCGTTGCTGACTTGTATTTTTTATCAATAACAGCATAGACATTATAAGAGGTCGCATCTTCAGCGATAGGCACTCCATTTCGGTCATAGATAGTCCCGCGTTTGGCAGGTACTGTTCGAGTTGTTTGGTGAACCTTTTTAGCCTCTTTTACCAAGTCAGTACCAAATATATTACCTTTTGCGATAATATACGCAAAATTGGCCAAAAAGAGGGCGAAAAGGGCAACAGCTACAAAGCTGAGGTACTTGCCAACTATCCTACGGTTTTTTGCTGGAGATTTACGATTTTTTATCGCAAATCGGGTTATTTTTTCTGTCCATTTCATATCTTACTCCGCTGTTCGGATATTTTCATTATTCAATTTCAAATCTTTTTTATCTGCAATCTCTTTCAAGCGCTCTGAACGAATCAATTCGTTCACTTCCTGCTTGGCATCGTCCAGCTCTGTCTTCTTTTCCTCTATCTGCGCATTGATTTTTGTCAAATCACTTTGCACTTGCAAGAGCCGTGTCTGCATAAAGATAATGCTCACTGCTAAAACGAGAGCCGTAAAAGCGATGGAAAGATAAAAAGCCTTCTCCACACGTGAGAATTTTTTTATACGATTCTGCAAGAATTGACTGGTTGTTTCTTTCTTATCTACCATTTTTTCCTCTTACTTGTGAATTTTTCTGGCCACGCGCAACTTGGCAGAGTGCGAGCGGTTATTGGCTTCTAATTCTTCTGCACTTGGCAAGATTGGCTTACGGGACACCAATTCCATCTTGGGCTTGAGATCATCTGGGATGAAAGGCAAGCCTTTTGGAACTTCAACCGTTGAAGCTTCCTTGAACAATTGCTTGGTCAAGCGGTCTTCTAGTGAATGGAAGGTAATCACTGAGATTCTACCATCTAGAGCCAACATCTCCATAGCCTGCTGGATAGATTCATCTGCCGCCCCCAGTTCATCATTGACTTCAATTCGAATAGCCTGGAAAATCTGCTTGGCAGGATGGCCCTTCTTCTTGAGCTCCTTGGCAGGTTTGGCCGACTTGATAATTTCTGCTAACTCAGTCGTTGTCTCGATTGGCTTGACTTCACGTGCTTGTTCAATCTTACGCGCAATCTGTTTAGAGAATTTATCCTCGCCATACTTAAAGAAAATACGAACCAAGTCATGATAGTCGTAGTGATTCACCACTTCATAGGCTGTCAGACTAGCATCCTGATTCATGCGCATGTCCAGTGGCGCATCCTTTTTATAAGAAAAACCACGCTCTCGCTGGTCTAGCTGAGGACTAGACACTCCCAAGTCATAACAAATTCCATCAATTTCCTGAACACCAGCTTCGTGCAAACGTGTCTGTAAATGACGGAAGTTATCCTTGATAAAGGTCACCATTCCCTTTTCAATGTAAGGTGCCAAACGTTTTTGCGCATTGTCAATGGCATTCTGGTCCTGATCAAAGGCATAGAGATGGCCTTTTTCACTTAATTTACTTAATAAATATTCGCTATGGCCCGCTCCACCCAAAGTCGCATCAACGTAGATACCGTCAGGCTTTACGTCGAGCATATCAATCGTTTCGTGGAGTAAGACCGTTACATGATGAAATTCTTTTGTCATATCTTATCTATTTTACCACAAATCTGACTAGCTTGCACTAGTCAGACAAATAGGCCAAAAACAAGTAAGATTTCTTTAAGAAATATGTCAAATATGCTTGACATCTACTCCATAGAAGAATATAATATAGTCAAATATATACGACACAAATCAGAAAGGAGTCCAGATGAATCGTGTGAAAGAATTTCGCAAGGAACTGGGCATTTCCCAGCTCGAACTCGCCAAGGATATCGGTGTCTCGAGACAAACCATCAATATGATTGAGAACGACAAGTACAATCCAACTCTGGAACTCTGTCTCAATCTCGCCCGCAGCCTCCAAACTGACCTAAACAGTCTCTTTTGGGAGGATAATTTTTAAAAAAGGAGCCAACTCATGAAAAAAGAAACCTTTACTGAAAAACTGATCAAACGCACATACGGCATTTCTGAGCCCCTTGACGAATACAAGCGGCGCGAGGCCGATCGTATCGGTAACCAAGTCTTTATCATCCTCTTTTATCTGATGATTTTCGGAAATCTTATTCCACTCGTTCTAGCCTATAAATTTCCTCAACTAGTGGCTCTGGTCTATCCTCCTCTGATTTTAGTGATTGCCCTCATCGTTGCTAGCTATCTCACCTACCAAATGCAAAAAACAGGGATTACAACTATTGAACCAGATATGCTGAGTAAGAAAGAAAGCAAGCAACTACACTACCCTGGTCTGAAAGCAGGTTTGTTCTTTGGTCTATGGATGTTTTTTATAACTCCTCTTCTCCATATACTCATAGGTGAAGGTCCGGACTATTTTCATTCTCTTCTCACTATAAGAAATGGTGTATCAAGCATTCTCGGTTCTATCTTCTTCGGAGCGAGCATACAGTTCCTCATCTCCCGTCGCATTGAAAAAGCTAAAAAAGAGCAAGATGAGGATTAGGAGGTGCCCTATGAAATCACTAGTAACTTTACTATTCAGTCATATTTTTGTCAGCATCTTTATTACCTTCGTCCTGTTTTCTGGACATATTACGCGTCCTTTCTTGATCATTTTCCTTTTATTTCTTCCTTTGCTGAACAAGGGACAAATACTTCAGAAAATCCAATCCAAAAAAATACGCCTTCTAAACGTATCTCTCTGTTTTATTCTCGTATCCTTCCCACAATTTTTAAGGAGTCCTGCAGATTGGAGATACCTAGTATTTCTAACAACCTGTATCATTTTTAGCTTGATTTACTTCTATACTTTCTATCAACTCGTTAAAGAAGTCAATCAAAAACCACTCATTTAGGAGGTTACTAGCATGAAAAAAGAAGACTTAACCACTCGCCTACTTCGAAATCTCTTTCACATTCAGGGCCCTTTTGATGAATGCCGACAAGAGATTATCTACAAAGCTTGTGCCCGTTCTATGGTTCAAATCGTTTATTCTTCCTTCTTTCTCTTCTTGTTTTATCTGTTATTTGGACGCTTCATAGAAGTGGTTCGCTATGCTATGCCCTATGTTTACTCTGGACTCATTTTTTTCATTACTTTAAAAACCCAAAGAGCCGTCCAAGAGCTTCATCTTGAAAAGGATGACAAATCAGAAATCATCCTCAAGACCTACAGCAAAGCCCAAATCAAATTCCGAAGCTGGATTGTGTTTATCGGTATTCAGATCGGCTTCTTTACCTTACTCATCTTTCATAAAGTCTTCGTTCAGCAGATGTCCTTTTCAGATTTTGGGAAGTTGCTCATGCAATTCGATAAAAGTGGTCCTTTCCTAATGTATGGCCTGATTATCGGTAGCATTTTTGGAACTCTGACCTACGGATTTCTATCCCTACAGGAGGAGAAACCTCCTAAAAATACCAAACAGAAGGAGAAAAGCAAGCAATGACTTCACTATACGATTTTTCAGTCTTGAACCAAGACAAGCAAGAAACTTCACTAAATGCCTATCGTGGTAAAGTTCTCTTGATTGTCAACACTGCTACCGGATGTGGGTTAACCCCCCAGTACAAAGGGCTGCAAGAACTCTATGATCACTATCAAGATCAGGGGTTTGAAATCTTGGATTTCCCTTGCAATCAGTTTATGGGACAAGCACCAGGCAGCGCAGAGGAAATCAACACCTTCTGTAGCCTACATTATCAGACCACCTTCCCACGTTTTGCCAAGATCAAGGTCAACGGTAAGGAAGCAGATCCTCTCTATGTTTGGTTGAAAGAACAAAAATCTGGCCCACTGGGAAAACGAGTCGAATGGAATTTCGCTAAGTTTCTCATTGGTCGTGATGGGCAGGTCTTTGAACGCTTCTCTTCCAAAACAGACCCAAAACAAATTGAAGAGGCGATACAAAACCTACTATAATTCACAATCTCACTATGATTAGGTTTCCTTTAGCCTGATGAATAGTGAGATTTTTTGATGGGCTTTGACTTAAATAGAAAAACACCCCATGATATGAACCATGAAGTGTTGTAAAAATGATACATTCATAGCAGACAAGCCACTACTGACTGCTATTCTTGACTCCTGAGTATGTATAGGTCCGATTTCTAGGACACGCTTTTTCCGTTACCACCCTAAAATAAAAGCGATGCTTCCGTCCATCCTTGGCATTTTCCTTGTTTAAGACAAAGTAGTTTTTCTGATTCATCGCCATGGTTCGTAGGATGTCATCAATCAAGAAAGTCAAGGGTACGTTCATGGCAGAGTATTTTTGAAAATCCTCTTCAAAATGAATATAGTTATCTGAAAAATAATCCATCTGCAGTTTGTTTTCATACAGCTCTTTTCTAGTCATAAACTCCCTCCTCCCACAGTCGAATTTCGAGGATATCTGCAACCTCTATCAACCTATATCCCTCGTTTGTCCTAATAGATAGAGTCTGATGTGATAACTCCCTCACCTCACCGATGATAGCCGCCTTCTGCCTCTTTTCCTTAACCACAAAGAATCCCTTTAGCTGGCTAATATAAAGCTGAGAAAGTAAATGTAGTTTCTCAACTGGATCCAAATCTATCGAAAAATCAACACGGCTTTTTTCTTCACTGAGCGAACTGGTGTGTTCTGAGAGGTAAAATCCCATCCACTTCTGCATACCTGGATCTTGATAATCTCGCGCAGATTGAAAAGGTAAATAAGAACGATCAATCATTTTAATCCATCTAATCCTCCAGCAGAATGTCCCCCAATCAGCTTGCTTCTAGCAAGACTCCTAGAGGCTTCTTCCAGTGCATTGGCCTTTAAGAGAGAAGTGAAACCAAATTGTTCCCGAATGGAGTCAATAGCCGTCTGGAGCCTTTCTTCTTTTTCTAACTTGTCAACATCATCAAAGAGAGATATCAAACCAAAGGACTCGTCTACAAAGCCTGAATAGTTTACACCGACACTTCTGACTGCTCCAGAAGTGTATTTGTTATGAAATAATTTCAAAACATAATTCGTTAAGACAGCTGTATTATTGGTCGGTTCGACCTTCATTTGTGTGTGAATAGACGACCTGACTTCCTGTTTAGAGAAACCGACATAGATAGAGACAAGGGTTGTTTTCTTTCCAGACCTTCTCAGTCTAATAGCCACCTGCTCCGCCATTTCTCGGAGAATAATTTCAATATCCCGTAGCTTCACGTAGTCTCTCGGCAAGATTTGAGAATTCCCCAAGCCCTTGGATTTGGCTTTATAGGGCTTATGAACATTGCTCTCATCAATCCCGTTGGCATGAAACCACAAACGCAGACCAGCCTGACCCAGAGCTTTCTTTAGCTGGTCGGGATTGCTGGTTGCCAATTCCTTGATGGAAAAAATTCCCAGAGCATGCAAGCGTTTCTCCATCCGCCTGCCAATCCCCCAAAAATCCGTCATCTTAGGGATTGCCCAGACCTTCTCTTCCACATCCTGGTAAGACCAGTTGGCCCTCATGGTCGGAGTGTGCTTAGCCTCATTATCCAGAGCCAACTTGGCCAGTAAAGGATTGGCATTTGACATACCTACTGTAGAGTAGATTCCTGTCTGCCTCCAAATATCCCTCTGAATACGAGCAGATAGCAAATCCAGCTTGTCTTTGCGAGAGAGACTCTTATCTGGGATGAAATAGTTGAGCGAACTAGTCAGGTCAATAAAGCCCTCATCGATAGAGTAGGGATAAATATCATCTGGACTGCCATAGTTTTGAAAGATTCGCTGAATTTCCATATTGACTGCGATGTACTCATCCATTCTAGGTGGCACAATCAAGGTCACTTGAGCCCAATCTTCGATGTAGCGAACATAGTCCGAGTCAGTCGGTAGCCCTTGCTTTCTAGCATTATAGTAGGAAAATTTGCGGGTCTTGATATCAAAGGGCAAATCATAGGCTCGACCAACATTTGACTTGCCAAAAATCTTCTTAAACAGGGGAGAGGAGGCTAGGATAAGACCAGTTGAATTATCCGCACGACTCATGACACAAAGCGAGGTTTTCAGCGGATGTAAGCCCCTTTTCACGCACTCAACACTGGCATAAAAGGATTTTATATCGACAAATGCAATGTCACTTTTGGGCTCTCTAGAATAATCAAAGTAGCCCATTGGCTAGCCCTCCATCGGCACAAAGTTCCCAACGATAATCCCCACAATCCGAGGATCTTCCTCATAGGAGATGAAAATATCCTTATATTTAGGATTGATAGAGACCAGACGCAATCCATTCTCCTCTCGATAGACCCGTTTGATATAGGTCTGGTTGTTGCAAACCACTGCATAAACCGCTCCATCATAGTCAAATCCTGTCTCTCGAATCAGAGCTACTGAACCATTTTGGTATTTAGGTTCCATGGAGTCCCCAGACACCCATGACGCAAAATCATGAGCCAACTCCTCATTAAAGTAAACCGTATCAAAATTCTGATCATCATAGACCGAAGCCCCAATCCCTGCTGACATGCGTTCATAAACACGGTACTCGTAGAAGCGCTCTGGCATAGCTGTCACTTTTTGAGCTTGCTCCTCTTGAGATAGGTTACGAGCATAGAGAACAACCTTCTCCTGCCCTTGCTTGGAGAGGCTATGGTAGAGACGGACAATCTCGATCTGAGTAAAATATCCTTTGGGTACTTTTAAAATGTTCTCTAGCTGGACTACCTTCTCCTTGGACGGTTCCTTGACTCCACGTTCCCAAGCTGAGTAAGCCTGGAAACTAATCCCAAGTTGCTCTGCAATTTCCCTCTGTGTCAGTTTTAACTCTTTCCTCCGAGCCTTTAATTTTTCTGGCTGATACATACTTCACCTCCTATTATGATGATTTAATGGACATTATCTCCCTTAGAAAGACTAATCGATGCTTGAATCCATATTTTTAAAACTCAACCAATTTGGTTTAGTTTTATTATATAAAAAAAGTAGACAAATGTCCACTAGGAAAAGCAGAAACATCGTGAGTTTTATACTCAATGAAAATCAAAGAGCAAACTAGGAAACTAGCCGCAGGCTGTACTTGAGTACGGCAAGGCGACGTTGACGCGGTTTGAATTTGATTTTCGAAGAGTATTAATCAAACTAAAAGGACCTAGCCCTATACAATACAGAACTAAATCCTTTGAATAAATAATTGATCTAGCTTTTAAAATCCCTACAGAAATTCCAGTTTTTCTCTATTTGATACCGGACATTAGTTTTTCAATACGTGGAACGTAGAAGAATAAGATAATACTGAATACAATCGTAATTCCTCCAACAATTCCATAGTAAGCGACTTCAGTTTCGCTTGTATAAAATTTTACAATTTGAGCATTGATAGCTTGAGCAGCAGCATTACTCAAGAACCAGATAGACATCATTTGTGCTTGGAAGGATTTTGGTGCTAGCTTAGTAGTGACTGATAGACCAATAGGCGAAATCAACATTTCCCCCACAATCACAATAGCCCAACTCATAATCAACCAGAAAGGACTGACCTTAACATCTGTCCCAAAGAGCATCCCTGGTAACATCATCCACAAGAAGGATAAACCTGCTGCTAATAAACCGTAAGCAAATTTCTTAGAAGAGGATGGTTGCTTTTTACCCATTTCCCCCCACAACCATGCAAAAATCGGCACATAAATCATAATGAAAAGTGGATTGATACTTTGAAAAAAGCTAGATGGGAAATGAATTTGATTCCCAAATACATTAAAGTAGAGTCGAGTTTGATCATCCGCAAATAGAGCGAGAACAACAGAACCCTGCTCCTCAATAGACCAGAAGAGGACTCCAGCGATAAATAGAGGAATATAGGCAAATACTCGGGATCTCTCAGTAGCAGTTATTTTCTGACTAGATAAAATTTTGAAGAAATAGTAGATTGGAATGATTACCGCAATTATTGTAAAGATATTAACAATCATATCCACGTTAAACTGGTGAGTAAAGACTAAACCTATAACCACCAGAACAACCATGACAAGTGTAATCAGCAAGCGTTTAATCAAGGTCTGCTGGTCCTTCTGTGAAAGTGGATCAGTAGGGTAAAGACTTGATTCAGGCAGGTATTTCTTCCCATCTAAAACATACTTCACCAAACCAAAGAACATCCCAATGGCAGCTAATGAGAAACCTAGATGGAAATTGACTTCCTGACCTAGATACCCCACTAGATAAGGGGCAACGAAGGCACCTAAGTTAATACCAAAGACAAAGATACTAAAACCTGCATCCCGTCTATCATCCTCTTTCTCATAAATTCCCCCAACCATATCTGAGATATTGGGTTTTAAAAATCCAGTACCAAAGATAATCAAGGCAATAGAGAGATAGAGAGCTATTTGTCCAAAAGGTGTTGCCAAAGCAATATGCCCTAGCATAATCAAAATCCCACCGTAAAAGACAGTCTTACGACTTCCTAAAATACGGTCACTGACAAAACCACCGATAACCGAGGACAAAAATACCAGCGAGCCATAAATCGCCATGACCGATGCAGCTGTGGTCTTATCCATTCCCAATCCACCATCTTGCACACTATAGTACATATAGTAAAGTAGGATAGCTCGCATCCCATAGTAAGAAAAGCGCTCCCACATTTCTGTGAAGAAGAGGGTAGACAAGCCAATAGGATGTCCAAAAAAGGTTTTCTGTTTTTCTATATATATTCTCCTTAAACGATATAATAATTCATTTTACAGAATTTTCAAACAAATGTCAAACAAATTCTGTTTCTTTTAGAAAATTTTCAGAAAAGCTCAAACGTCTCATACTTATACTCAATGAAAATCAAAAAGCAAACTAGGAAGCTAGCCGCAAGCTGTACTTGAGTACGGTAAGGCGACGCTGACGTGGTTTGAATTTGATTTTCGAAGAGTATTAATTCCGCCATAAAAATCCATTTCAGACTAGCTTCCACTTCGGTCAGACAAGTGGAAGTTAGTTTGAAAAATTACCTTTAAAAATTTGCTCTTGTTTAGTTTAAAAATGTTTCAAACCTTGAAACATACTTATCCTTTCCTCTTCAGTAAACAAAAAACATCCCTATGCCAAACTTGTAATTACTAAAATACAAGCCAATAAGCATAGAGATGTAAAACTATTACACATTAAAAAATAAATAATTAGCAATTAAAGAATAGAAATTGTGTACGAAATGTCTCAATTAGTTTTCGCTAGTAAATATCATTTCCAACAAACGCCCTCTCAATTCCTTATCCTGATGATGCAAGATATTCATTAACTCATGAGAATTTTTGGCATTGATGAATTGATTTAACAATCTATCTTTTAATTCATATGGGAGAGAAGCCGTCTTTAGTAGTCTAAAAACTTCATCATTTAAAGATAATGTTTTATTATCTTTACATTCAAATCTAGCTGTATCATTCTTATTTGGCAATTCAATTATAGACACATTCGTTCCTTTAAAATGAATTCTATGTTTTCTATTGCTTGGAACGATACTAGAATCTCCTTGTAATGTTAACTCTACCATCCCCATTTCCCAGTCGATTGATAATCTTGTTTTATATCTTTGACCATTTTGATCTTCAATCATTTCAAAAGAATGTTGTTTTCCTGGGAATACATACCAATCTACAACTTCAGGTAAATCAACACCCATATCTATCTCAGAACCAACCAAGGGAATGATGGCACCACTTTTTGCAAACACAGGTATAGTCGAGATGTCTCTATAAACACTTAACTTCACACCACCTGTATATTTTTTCTCTGAAAAGAAGTCATACCATTCACCTTCAGGGAACCATACATCCACTTTTGCAGATTGGAATGCCAAATCCATCTTTTCTACAATGGGAGCCACCATCAGTTCTGTTCCAAAAAAGTATTGATTTGGAACATTATAACTCTCATCATTCTCTGGGTAGAAATAATACATTGGGCTGATTAATGGGGCACCTTCCTCGTGTGTCTTTACATTCATAGTGTATAGATATGGAATCATCTGATGTCTCAAACGAAGGTATTTCTTCATAATCTTAGATGTTGTTTCTGAAAAAAACCAAGGTTCTTTACTATTAAAGGGACTTCTAGAACTATGTAACCGAGTTATCGGACTAAAAACGCCAAACTGTAGCCATCTAGTTTGTAGCTCTTCGTCATAATCCCCCAGCATGTGCCCACCGATATCATGACTCCACCAACTATAACCGATATTAGATGCTGTCGCTGTAAAATAAGGTTGAAATCTTAAGGAATTCCAACTAATAATAGTGTCCCCTGAAAAACCAACAGGGTAGCGGTGACTACCAGGACCTGCATACCTTGATAAAATTAAGCCACCTTCTGCATTTTTACAACTATCCTGATAATGATAATGGTTTAAAAGCCATAGTGGATCCAACATGCCTTGTGTCCCTTGTTGCCAGTCAATCCACCAAAAATCTACTCCCTGCTTTTCTAGTTCATAATGAACATCTTTAAAGTAGGATTCCCTAAAAGAGGGATTAAAAAAATCAAAAATGGCAGGTTCTTCTAATTCTACATTTAACCCTAATCGTTTGGCAACTCGAGGATAAGCTTCTTCATAAGCCCGTATACCATCAGCAGGATGGACATTTAAGGAGAGTTTTAACTTTCTATCATGAAGTTGTTGCAATAACTGTTCTGGATTAGGTATTAAGTTTCTATTCCAACTATATCCTGTCCAGCCACTTCCAAAACGAGCTGGAATGTCAGTTATATGCCAATCCATATCTAACACACCGATAGATAATGGAATTTTCTCTGTTTCAAATCTGTCTATTAAATTCAAGTATTCATCCGACGTATAAGGCCAATATCTACTCCACCAATTGCCTAAAGCATATCGTGGCAACAAGGGTGTTGAGCCAGTCAAATGGTAAAAGTCTCTGATTGCTCCTCTATAATCATGCCCATAGGCAAAGAAATAGAGGTCAATTTGATTTTCTCTCTCAATATAACCAGACTGTTCATCCCAAATAAATCCTTTAGAATCATTCAACAAGGCAATACCATTTCGACTAATAATTCCATCTTCTAATGGGATTGCTCCATCTGCCTTATCCAGAGTCCGAGCTGTTCCTTTTAACGTTTCAATAGATTCACCAAAATACCAGCGACTACCATATACGGCAAAATTTCCTTTTAATTCTATAAATAAATTTTCGGCGTTAAATTCTCCTTTATTAAAGTGCAAATGAAAATAGTCCGTCATAATATCTAGTACGTTTGATGTCTCGATATAATCTAACGAAACTTGGCCAAAATCTCTATTATAGATAAGTTGTGTCGTTCTATCCTCAAAACTTCCAGTTTGAGAGTATTCTAGCCTTACTAGCTTGTCTGTTAATACAGAGATTCGATAAAACTCTCCCTTAAAAATTTTCAATTTGTTTTCCTCCTTTTAGTAAATTTCTTTACCTTATCAAACATTTTATTTGTTATCGTTACATTCATCAATCCGCAAAAAGCAAATCCCCCAAATGTAAATACGTAAATAGCTGTTAAAACTCGTTCTGGACTACTAAAACTCATATACAGTACAGAAATATTAAATAAAACCAACATGATAGCTTGTATTGGATTTAAAATACAAATTAATACGCTATTTACAATACTATTTTTTAGATTATCTTTAAATAAACCAATATAGGGAAAAATAACACTCATCAAAAGTATTATAACAAATAAAAAGGGCAACACTAACAATAAACTATACTCTGAAAATAAACTTGAATAGCCCCAAAGACAATAGTTCACATATAAAAGTAATTCTATTAGGAGGATAAACAACCAAATAAAAGTTGATTGTTTAAAATTTTGTCTAAAGATCCGAAAATAATGATAAGCAATATCGGTATCTTTACCTTTTAAAATACGATACCACATTGTCGTAAGAGAAGTTAGTGATGCTCCAATTGTAACTATTGGAATACAACTAACAATAAATAGAGTATTTAAAATAATTAAATCTGTCAAAAAAGTTAAAATTCTAACCACTTTTCCATCTAATGAAAATAATTTTTGCATAATATATTCTCCATAAAATCAATCGTCTTAACTCTATATTTTAGAATGTCAGTTGCACAAAAATATTACCTAAATTATTTAAAAAACATTTCCAAATTTCTTTAAAAATTAGAATAAAGGAAGCGAGATAATTTGATGTTATCAGTCTCGCTTCCTGTAATTAGCTAGTCCCTTGTTTATACAACCAAGAGTTCATATAAAGTATTACTCTTTTACTTCTTTTTGGTAACGATTATATGCTTCCTGTTGAATCTTCATAAATTCGTCCAATCCCATATTCTTAAGAGTTTCTTTGTATGAGTCCCATTCTTTTTCTATGCCGCCTTCAACTACCCATTTAGATGCTTGTTGTTTGACATAAGATTCAATACTCACATAGATTGATGATAATTTGTTAAGTTCTTCTTGTGAATAAATCACATTAGGGTAAGCTGGCAACGCAAATTGTTTCAAATCTTGGTCCATCTTCAATTTCAATCCATCACCTTGTGTTTGATCGATTTCTACGCGACTATTGATATCATCGCTTACGTATTTAGGACCAAAATCTCGAAGTGAATTAATCCATGCCCATTCATCAGCTGATTTACCATCTTTAGGAGGTAACACTTTAAACTTATCACCATTCTTTTCAGTAGCTATTCCAAATGATCCATAGAAATTCTGAATACTTGCTTCATCTGTATATAATTTATCCAACCATTTCAATAATTTAGCAGGGTTTTTGCTCTTATTTGTAATCAAAATTTCATTTCGACCATAGTTGTAATGATCTGGATCAGAAAAGACATATTGTTTTCCATCCATACCTTTTAAAGCAGGTAGGGCAATATACTCACTTGAATGTAATCCAAACGTTGCATCTGCTGTCCAACCACTAGAAACACCTACTCTAGATACTCCCTTATCCATACGTTTTGCTACACTCATAGAGGTATCTTCTGTAAAGATTTCCGGATCAATCAAACCTTTTTTATAAGATTCGTGCATTGCTGCAATCCCTTGTTTATAACTTTCCTCTGTACGAAGGTAGACTGGTTTTCCATCTTTTACAGACATTTCATATGTATTATCTGCCCCTAAACGATTATTGAACGGAAGAATATATGAGAATGTTGGATCAAAGTTTCCTGCTCCGAATGGAATTTCATCAGAAGCGTCTCCATTTCCGTTCGCATCTTTATCCTTAAATTCTTGTAGTACTTTTACTAAATCATCATAAGTTTCTGGAACCTTTAATCCTAAATTATCCAGCCACTTTTTATTAATAAATAGCTGATTAGCTACAGTAGGACGCATCGGTAATTTTTTAGGTAGACTGTAGATATGACCATCTGGTGAAGTAATCATAGCTTTAATCTTAGGTTCTTTCTCCATAGCCTTAGTTAAATTTGGCATGTTTTCCTTGATTAAATCTTCCAATGGAATAAACAAAGATTGGTTCTGAGCAATTTCTGAATCTGTAAAAGCATTTGAACCTAAAAATGCATCTGGTAAATCTCCACTAGCAACCAACACAGATTTCTTATCTGCCCAATCTGCAGCTACAAGTGTATCCCATTTAACATCGATACCTGCTTCTTTGGCAGAATCAGTTAGAAAACCTTTATGATAATCTTCCCCCCAGTCAGACCAACGAACAGTTGTGATTTTATAAGAATCTTCTCCAGACTTATCATCCTTATTCGCATTATTAGAATTTGCACAGGCTGTTAAGCCAGCAAGTGTAACTGTTCCTAAGAACAAATATGTAAATGATTTATTTTTCATGTTTTTCTCCTATTCTTTTAAGGCGCCAATCATTACGCCTTGATTAAAATATTTTTGAACAAAGGGATATAGCAACATTATCGGAGCGGTTGAAATAACAATTGCTGCATATTTCATCATATCGGCTTTGATACGAAGATCTGATGCCACTTCTCCTGTTGCTTGCGATTGTAACATTTGATTACTAATTAGTAAACGTCGTAAAATTAATTGCAATGGTTGTAAATTTTCATTCGTTAAATAAATTAAAGCATTAAACCACGAATTCCAAATACCAACTGCAGTCCAAAGTCCAATAACTGCTATAATAGCTTTTGATAAAGGAACGACTATCTTAATAAAATAACGAATTGTACCACATCCATCAATTTGCGCAGCCTCCCACATCCCGTCTGGAATACTATTATTAAAGAAAGTTCTAGCAACAATAATATTGTATGATGAAACTGCAAAAGGTATTACCATTACCCAAAATGTATCAATCAAGCCTACATTCTTTACTGTTAAGTAGGTAGGAATCAAGCCACCTGATACGAACATAGGGATTATGTATAGAATACTCATCCATTTTCTACCAACTAATTCTTTTCTAGATAAAGCATAACCAGCTGGAATATTGACTACTAAAGCAACTAAGGTCCCAACAACAGTATATAAAATGGTATTTAAATAGCTACGCAAAAATAAAGGTTGTTGAATAAGACGTAAATATCCATCTAATTTCCATTCTCTTGGAATAAACCATACCTTCCCGTTTGCAACATCTGAAGGATTACTAAAAGATGCAATCACTACAAACCATAACGGATAAACAATTAACAGGATAAGGAAAATTGCTAAACCATAGGTAACTATATCAAATAATAATTCAGAGTTCGTTTTTCTTGATTTATGAAACCATTTCACCTTAAGCACTCCTTCCTTTAAAAAAGACCCGTTCTGGTATATCTTTTTGAGAACCAGTTAACAGATAACAAAATTATTAGATTAACTACCGTGTTAAATAACCCTATAGCTGTCGAATAACTATACTGAAAGTTCACCATACCAACTTTATAAACATAGGTCGAAATTATCTCACTTCCTGCTAAATTAAGAGGATTCTGTAGTAGTAACACTTTCTCAAAACCTACACTTAATAAACTACCTGCTCTTAATATTAATAGAATCATAGCAGTAGGCAAAAGCAATGGTAATTCTATATGCCGAATTTTTTGTAACCTAGAGGCACCATCCATAGTTGCAGCCTCATAATATGTAGGATCAATTGCAGAAAGCGCTGCTAGATAAATAATACTATCCCAACCAATATGTTGCCATACATCGCTCCAAACATAAACACCTGCAAAATGACTAGGTTTTGATAAAAGATCTGGAATAGTAATTCCAACAGACTTAAATACATTCGCTAACAAACCACTAGTAGGAGATAAAAATAAGATAATCATCCCACACATAACCATTGTAGAGATAAAATGGGGTAAGTAGGTTGTCACTTGAAATATTTTTCTAAATTTCCCAACTCTTAACTGATTACTGATTATAGCTAGTATAATAGGTAAGGGGAATCCTACTACAATACTATAAAGTGAAATTTTTAATGTATTGAACATAGTTGTCCCGAATTGGAATGATGAGAAAAATTGAGTAAAGTACTTAAATCCTACCCACTGACTAGCAAAGATACCATTGGCTGGTGAATAGTCTTTAAATGCAATAATTAGTCCCAACATGGGAATATAGGAAAATAAAATTAATAGCAATATTGAAGGAAAAAGTAATATATATAACGGAATACTATGCTTTAATTTTATTTTATGAAGTTGAGATGCTACTTTCATGTTTTTCCTCCCATCTGATTTTCTACGATTATTTTACACCATATAGAATTCCCTTAATAGAACTTTTTGGACTAGGTTTATCAATTTTTCAGTTTTTTAATTTTAAAAACTATTACTTTTCCGACATCTTGATAAAACATATCTGTTTTGTTACATGATATCATATTTTCAAAGTGCTATAATTTTAGTAGGAGAATAGTATATGAAATTAAATCACGACTTATCAAAAAAACATTCCATTCATTTTTTCTTTAAACTCCTACTTGTACTACTATTGATAAATATTTTAATCAATATTGCTATGAGTAACATAACCAGAAATTTTATTAAAAACCAAAATATAGTACACTTACGTAGTTCAATTGAAATTTATGCTGACTCTGTTAATGAGAAATTGCATTCTGTAGAACGCTTTATGTACTCAACAATAACGCATAATGAATCTTTAGAGAAATTAAATCATGTACAAACGTTTCTTGAGTATCAAGAAAATCTTAAAAAAGTTCAAACTAGCTTTACAGAGTTTGAATATCAAAATGAAACTCATATGACATTCTTATTAGAAACCGATAGTACTAATCATTTTATAAATGTCTCCAATCTTTATATTCCATATGAAGATTATCTACTGCTAAAATCAAATCTAAAATCATTGCGTAGTGATATAAGTGACCGTAAATGGAAAAATGTAACTACTAAAAATAGCGAATACTTAGTTAAATCTGTTCATTACGAAGGAAAAATCATTTATGCCGTCATATCTTCAGAAGATATCCTAAAACCTCTAAGAAAACTCAATATTGGAAATAATGGTAAACTTTCTCTAAAAGAGCCTAACAATATACCCTCCGAAAACTACCTGATTCATGCTCAAAATGAAAAAACGCATTTACCTTTCGATATTTATGTTTTAGTCGATTATGCCGAAGTCTTTAGAAATATCACACTCTTAGAAGTATTTTTATCAGCTGTTCCTATCATTATCACCATTTTATCAATCATCATTATCCTGTATATTCGTCAATGGATGATTAAACCAATAACAAGACTCACTGAACGACTCTCTCAACTTGGGGACTCCATCCCCCCTTCTGAATTTTTTATATCTGAAGGTATACTAGAAATTGATAAGGCAAATGATAAACTTAATAAAGTAATATTTGATATGCAAGAATTAAAAATACGAGAATACCATTCACAACTAGAACTTAAGAAGATTGAACTTAATTATCTTAAGAACCAAATTCGTCCGCATTTCTACTTAAATATGTTATCAATGATTCATAGTATGCTTCAAACAAAAAACTACAAGGAAATTGAAGAATTAACTATCCTAACTTCAAATTATCTCCGTCATTTATTTATGGCTAATCAAGATTTTTCAGAACTTAAAGATGAAGTTCAGCATATTAAAGATTATTTAGAAATACAACGAATTCGATATGGAAATAGTATCTACTTTTCACTAGACTACAATGATGACCTACAAAATACTCTTGTTCCATCGTTACTGTTACAAACGTTTATTGAAAACACAATCAAACACGGTTTTTCATTTCAGGATTTATTTACAATTTTACTATCGATAAAAAAAGTAAAAACTGAGAACTCAGATTATATTCAGATTTGTATCGAAGATAATGGTCCAGGTTTCTCTGAAGAAATTTTATCAAAACTAAATCAGAAACAGTCTCTAATAACAGAAGATGGGCATCATATTGGGATAACGAACACCATCGAACGTTTAAATCTTCTCTATCCCAACGACTATACTATTACATTTGAAAATAATGAAGAAGGTGGGGCTAAAATTCTTTTACTTATTCCATACAAAATTATAGACGGAGGTTATAATGAACATCTTATTAGTTGATGACGATCGTTTTATCATTGAAGCTTTACGAGAGAAAATAAATTGGGCTAAACTACACATTGACATTGTTTATGTTGCCTATAGCCTCACTCAAGCTCAAAATATTATTAGAGAGCATCCTATTGATCTCATGATAAGTGATATAGAAATGCCTCAAGGTAGCGGTCTCGAACTCTTATCGTGGATTAGAAATGAAAAATATGATATAAAAACAATTTTTTTAACCAATTACGCCGACTTCAACTATGCTCAAAAAGCAATTGAATTACAAAGCTTCGAATACTATCTAAAACCCATTAACTTTGAAAAATTAGAATTTATTATTCAAAAAGCCATTAGTAAAATTGAGAATCATAACTCAAACGGAAAAAATGATGCACTTTTACAAATAGAAGATAACTTCTGGTATGATTACCTTAGAAAACCTCAAATTTCTCGCATTGATGAGCTAGAAAATATAGCAAGCAAACAAGATTTTATTCTTCAAAAACACCAGTATTTTTTTCTTGCAGTTTTAACAATCAATCTTAATGAAGAAGATTATTCTGCAGAAACTCCATCATGGACTTCTCAACTAAAAAGAGAACTTCAAAGAATTTCACAACCTTCTTATAAGCTGATAAGTCTATTCAAGATGGAAAGCCAGGTTGATCAATATGTTTGTCTCTTTAGAGTAGACTCATCCAAACGTAGTGACAAATTGGCATATGAGATTCATTCTCAAATTTCTAATAACTTTAGTAAATACTCAAATATTATATATAAGAGTTGCCATAAAATATCAGATATTTTATTTCATACCAAAGATCTCTACACTTATAATGAACAGTATGTCTCTTATTGGAATACTATTATATGTGTTCCACATAGTTTTCCAACTTCCTTTAAAACAGAAACTCTTTCAATTACTTTTTTAGATAGCTTAAGTGAATACGAATTAAGAGAAAAAATTAATTCACTTGCTAATAATTCTCAAATTCCTACTTTCACACTACAACAAATTTTACTAGATTGGACTCAACAAATAGGAATATATCTAGATCAAAATGGAATTTCAGCACATAAATTATTCCAAAATAGCACTCATGATTTCCTATTCCAACGACGCTTTCATTCAATTGAATCATTTCAGGATTACTTTGATTATTACTGGTCACATGCTAAGAAATTTGCAACAAACCTTGAAAACCAAAAAAATAGTATTCAACGCATCGTCGAATACATAGATCATCACTACTATGAAGATATAAATCGTTCTATATTAGCAGATATGGTTTATCTCAGTGCAGATCATTTAGCTAGAATTTTTAAAAAAGAAACTGGAGAAACTCTTGTTAAATATATAACGGATAAGCGCATTAATGCTGCTAAATCTCTCCTATCTCAAACAAATATCTCGATATCACAAGTGTCTTGTCAAGTAGGGTATGATAATTATTCTTACTTTACTAAAATTTTTAAACAAAGAACTGGACTTTCTCCTGGAGATTACCGTAAAACTTATCAAAACAAAATGTAAGCAATCTAAATCATGGAAATGATAAGTAAAATTCAAGGTCTGTAGTAATTTTTGAAATTCTACAGTTTTTCCAAAGATAACTCCATAAACTTATTTGAAATTGTTGATAAGGTAACTTCTTAAAAAGTCAGTTTGAGAAAAACATACAGTAAATATTTCTAGGATAAAACGTATACTATCAAGCTTTTACTGAACTGCACCCCAAAAGTTAGACAGAAAAAATCTAACTTTTGGGGTGCAGTTCAAAGAAACCTGATAATATGCGTTTTATTATGGAAATATTTCCTATTTTCTCTATTTCTAATGACTTACTTCAGCTTCTTACCTCTTGGAAAGAGCAACAAAAATATGAACTGGCAAAGTTTGGCATCATCAGTAATCCAGAACAATTTGTTTTTACATATATCGACACAAAAGGAAACATCAATAAGCCTTTACATGCTGACTATCTAAACAACAAAATGAAAAGTATTAGAAAGCGACATAAAGAGCTGACACATGCTACACCTCATAAACTACGGCATACAGGAGCAACACTTGCTAAACAAGCAGGAATGAGCTTAGAAGCCATTTCTGAAGCACTAACGCATAGCGATACATGCACAACTCAAATTTATGTCAACACCTCTAATGTAGTTCCTATGGCAGTTGTGGAATTTGCTTTAAAGTCTCTAAAACAATAAGGTAAAAATAAGGTAAACTTTCGAGTGATTTGAAACGTTGATAGTATAGTATTGATTAACGTTTTGAGGCAACTGACTTTGTCAGGTTGCAGCCACATTTGTAAGCGACTAAAGTCGCAACAACTGTATCAATTGCACCAATTTAGCAAGAAAGTACAAAAAAGAACACCCCGAAAGGTGCTCTTTGTAAGTATAGTAATTCTTTCGAATTAACGTTTACTAAATTGTGATGCTTTACGAGCTTTCTTAAGACCTGGTTTGGAAAGTATAGATTTCAGTTGGGTTAAAAACAGCACAATATCAAGGATTTTAAGAACAATATCTATTAATTAATTTCATAAAATATGAATTAATAGATTCTAAATAGGGGAATAATTTAGTTCTGTAAAAATTAACTTATACTCTTACAAAGCTTATTCTGATAGACTTTATAACTGCCTGCGAAAAAAAGGTAGAGACTAAAATAATAGGATAAATTCAGCAATCACAGTTGCTATCACTATATTTTAATCACTCACACTAGTAAATAAATCTTCCCACTGAGTGATAGATGCTGGTAGGATTAACTTATACTTCTCATAGAAATCTACTAAATCGTCGTTCCCTATCCTAAATATATTTTCTATCTTATCTAAATTTATTACTCTCGGAGCATATAAATATACTAGATAACCTTCATCTACATATTGTTTAAATTCTATAGCGTCAAGTTCCTTTGCCTTTTTGCCTTTCACTTGAACTACTGCTTTTCTAAGGTTATCAATTTCTCTTGAAATCATTTCACATTCAATTTTTATTGTTGTTGACTTCTTTGCAATTGAATTAGAAAGGACATAATAGTTTTCCTTAATTTGAAGGTATGAGATGACAAGTTCTTCTAAATCAAATTCAGGCAGATTATCTAAGAGACCTCCACTATAGGTTGTTACCTCAAAATAATTCTTTTTCGAAAATCTATCAATTAGCTAGCCTCTTCTAGTCTTTTAGCCAAATCTTCTAACCAATCTAAACATGGCTCATCGATTGGTGCAATGCCAATTCGTTTTCTGGAAAATGTTTCTACAACTGCATTTACCCACTCATATCCTATTCTTGGTAATTCTTCCAGCGGAATATCCTTGATGACATATTGTACCCACTCTTCAAAAGTATATAAATAAATCTTCGTATCGCTATTAAATTCAATCTCAGACCGTCTTGATTCAACATCTCTCAATTCTAACTCAACATTTGACACAAATCCAGCAATCTTAACTGAATTATTTTCATTTAGCTTATCATTTAATTCTTCTAACTCATCTCTTAGATACGGCTTCCCAAACTTAGCATCCCAAGCCTCAATTATTTCCTCGTTTTCAGCTAATTCTATATCACCGACATTACCATGTTTTTTATTTGCTGACCTCATCTGCGTCATCGGTTTTAAATCCAGATCAGAAAGAAAATTGTTTGAATCCAGTACCTGATATAAAGCATGAAGAACTACTTCAAAAGCTCTCGCCGAATAATTTGTTTGATTAAAAAATTTTTCTAAAAACTCCTTATAATCTTCGAATGTTCTATCCTTAAAATTTTCTGCTAGTTGACAAGTTTTTTCAACTAGTTCATTATACTTTACAGACCTATTCGACAGTAAACTCATCAGATAATCTAAAGCAACAGATGATTTTTCGGGTTTTTCTTCAATAAAATTTACAATCGTAATCCACTCTTTAAACGGGCCCTTCATTTGTGCTTTATAAAGAGGAGTATAAGGGTAATTTTCAGACAAACTTCTTGTCATAAAAACTCCATCTCGGTTCAAATTTAGAAAACCCATTTCTCTTAAGAACGGAGTAGTAAAATTTTTATCCAGGGTTCTCATAGAGATTCCTTCTTCCCATGAAAAACTGTCTTTTCGATTATTACCCTTGTGTAATCTGATATTTTGAATAGGCTTAATACTTTTAATTGTTAATTGCAAAAAAGTCAGTCCTACTAGCGCTCTACCTACCTCGCTTGTAATTCCGTCAACTAATTGAGTTAAGGCATTTTTTTCACTATCCTCTAATTTTGAAAAATTTTCTAAATTGATTCTGGATAGTCGATTTTTAAGATAATCTGCTTTTAGTGTATCTGAAATTTCTTTAAACCGTAACCTAGCTTCTTTGCTTTGCTTTCCTTGCTTAAACGTAATTTTTGTTGAAGATTTTGGATAAAACTCATATCTATTATTAAAAATATCAATATGTGTTTCATTTTTATGCGCCATATTTAACCTCTATAATTTTTTCCATAATTGTACACTAAGTGGAGTTAATGTCGGAAATGAATACGGAATCAGCCATTCATCCTGTTTTATTTGTGGGTTGGTATTACTATTTCTAATCTCGTATCCAATCTCTTTTAAAAGTTCTGCGTATTTTCTAACCTCATCTTTTCGAATATTCCAAGCCTCTGCCAGAACATCTGTTGTAATATTTTTTGATGTATATTCTCCAACTAAGACACTTTGAATAATATTTAGCAGTTTACTTTTGCTATGTAACTTTACGTCAAATGAAAGCTTGGGACGATATTGATAATAGCCATTCAATTGAACCAAGTCAGCCTTTATTGAATTCTTGATTAATTCAGCCTCAAAAGCTTTCCAAGCAACTGTATATGCCATTGGATCTGATGACCTAATATCTAGAACAATCCCTCCAATATTTTTATTCCAACCAACTTTTTCGGAACTAACTTCTATTTCAATAATTTTTTCAGAATTTTTCTTTTTAACTTCTGTTATGATAAAAATTAACTTATCTTCCCAGATTACTTCAATATGAAAAAGAGCTTCTTCTTCACATTCTTTAAAATCAAACACATTATTAATCGAAGCATAGTAAGAACGTGATTCTGGCTTTATCACTATTGATTTATCTAAAGATTCAATAGCGGCCCTTGCTTTTTCTTTGTATATTCGGGTAAGTTGCCTTTTCCGTTTTCTAAAATTTAATGTTTCATTTCTATCCAAAGTACTAAGTTTAAAAGGAAATGAAGTTCCAAAAACCTGCTCTCTAACGGCAATTGCTAACATTCTAGCTAACTGCGGTGGGACCGAATTTCCTATTTGTTTAACTGCAATTTTCTTACTACCACTTATTTCATAATCATCAGGAAACGTTTGTAATCTTTTATACTCTTCGTAAAAGAAAAACCTATTTTCCCAATGCAATGGTCCTGTATATGCACCACCAGAAGCTTTTATTGTTCTGGTTGGTGTCATTGGATCAGCTTTATATAGAAAATCAGAGAACTTAGATCTCCAAGCAAAAATTGGATTAGGATGTCCCATCTCTTCAGTATAGAAACTGTAATTTAATCCTGGCGGGATATCATTTAAAAGATAGCCATATTTTCCGCCAAGCTGATTCTCTACAATATTCTCATTACTTTTTACGCCCCTTATTGCAGTTGAAGCATTGTAAAACTCTCTTCCTTCTATTGAGTCAGGTCCATGAGTTGGGCGAGGGAAACTAAACTCCCCCTCTTTTAATCCAATAATAATTAAACGCTCTCTATGTTGAGGAACTCCATAATCAGCCGCATCCAAGATACGAAAATAAAGGTGATATCCAACATCAGAAAACGCCTTTTGTATTCCTTTCCAATCCTCACCACCTCTGGCACCTATAATTCCATAGACGTTTTCAAATAAAAAACCTTTTGGAGAAAGCTTTTTTAACAATCTGACATATTCTTCAAATAATGTACCTCTTTCATCAGTCGTACCCAACACTCCGCTGGCCCTTCTTCCAGCAGCACTAAACGTTTGACATGGAGGACCTCCAATAATGAAATCAATTTTTCCTAAGTTATCTCCTGTAAATTTTCTAATATCAATACAATTCACTTTAGCCTCAGGAAAAGTCTTTGATGATCCACTATTTATCTCAAGAGTCTTGCAAAATTCTTTTTCTACTTCTACCGATTCAACTATTTCAAAACCTGCATCATTAAAGCCTATGTCAAGCCCCCCCGCTCCAGAAAATAAACTCAGGGTTCTAATTTTATCTTTCGTATTTTCCTGAGTCCATTTCCTTAATTTTTGACCGAACTTATCAGGCCAACCTGGTGTCTCTATATTAAAATCCATTTTTTTAGCGATACTATCAATAGTATCATACTCTTCTTCAAATGAAAATAAGGTGGTTTGTTTCATTTATTCCCTTTCTTGAGATATAAGATTACTCGCCAAATACTTTAACTAAAAGTATAACATAATTTAGGTTCAATTTCATCATGCCACGGTCCTGGTGTTCCCTTGCTGACTGGAAAGGGAAATATATGCTGTCGATAATTTTAGTCCATCTAATACACCAGTTGGACGCCCACCAATCTATTTTCTGCGCTCCACACTGATATATAAGAATTTCATATCCACAAAGACAATATCAGACTTTGTCTCTCGTGAATAGTCAAAATAATCGATATCAGCCCTCCAAAGGTGTAAAGGCTCCTACGATTTTGCCCACAATACGAGGATTTTCATCGTAGGGAATATGGATGTCCTTATAATCCTTGTTAATGGAAACTAGGCGTAACCCTTCTTCCTCACGGTAAACTTTCTTAATAAAGGTCTGAGAGTTCCACACTACCGCATAGACTGCCCCATCATAATCAAAACCAGTCTCTCGGATAAGGGCAACGGATCCGTTATGATAGGTAGGCTCCATGGAATCCCCTGAAATCCAGGAAGCAAAATCATGAGCTAGTTCCTTATCAAAGCAAACCGTATCAAAACTCTTATCATCATAGACTGTGGCACCACTACCAGCTGATAGACTCTCGTAGACACGATAAGGGAAGGTATGCATAGCAATAATATTAGCTTGCTTATCTACTAAGTCTTTAACATAATTCATAGCCTTGGTCTGATTGATAGAATTTAGTTGCTTATAAAGCATAGCAATTTCTTCCTCATAGAAGAACTCCTCAGTCACTCCTAAAATCTCAGCAATCTTTTTCAAATTGGCTTTGTTTGGGACCGCCCTGCTATTTTCCCAAGAGAAATAAGAAGAGCGATTAATGTCAAGAAGTCGTGCAATCTCGCTTTGTTTCATCCCCAACTCTTCACGTTTTTGTTTTAATTTTGTACAATTGAACATCTCATGTCCTTTCTAACAATAACTGTGTCTTTGCGTTACTAATAGCTTGTCTCTCTGTTAATCTATCCTTTTCCCAGGCAAAGTAAATGACTTTACCATAATCAAAAAGTTGACCACAAGAAATATCTGATTTTTCATCTTCCAAGGTCTGTCTAAACGCTTTGTCCTTCAATTCAAAGATTTGTCGGTCTGACAGATAGCCGTCTCTAGTTAGCAAATGATAAACTTTGGCCAACATATCTATGATGACTTGCTGGTACTCTGCGATAATAGAAGACTTCAACAAACTAAACATATCCACAATTCTATCTAATTGACCATTTTTATAGTCTTGAATTGCATGATTAACCTTATCTAATGAATGAGTCGTTTCATTACTGAATAAGTATCTCAAGCGATAGACCAAGGCTTCAGCTGAAACCTTTAAGTCTTTCATCACTCGTGCAAAACTATCATGCCTATAAAATATCTTTGACAGCAAAACAATGCTTGGCATAAGCACAAATGCAGAAAAGAGATTTGCTTCGCTCTCAAAGATAGAGTCAGATTCATCCTTTA
The DNA here is from genome assembly GCF_000960005.1 of Streptococcus mitis. Classification (GTDB taxonomy): domain Bacteria; phylum Bacillota; class Bacilli; order Lactobacillales; family Streptococcaceae; genus Streptococcus; species Streptococcus mitis_CK. Next base: position 1,233,429 of record NZ_JYGP01000002.1, read on the forward strand.
GCTCTGTAAAGAAAGAGCCAGTATGCTGTAGCAGAAAATGCCCCAACTCATGGCACTTCGTAAAGTTCTGTTTTACTTGCGGATTTTCCTTTTCATAGGAGAAAGAAATACCACTCTCATCAATCAAGGTCAGTCCCTCAATCTTTCTACTAGAAAAATGATGCTCCATAACCTTGATATTGTGACTCTCAACCACATGGTTGAAAAATCCTTCAAAGTTATAACCTAGAAGAGAAGAGTCATTCTCCTTGATATACTTGTAAATATAACGATTTGCAACTTCCTTAATTTGGCTGTATCGTGTATCCATAATACCTCCTTGAAGTCCTTGTTGTTTTATAAACTAACAATAATTATATAGAAAAAGTGGACGATTGTCCACTAGAAAAATAGAATATGTGTTCAGTAAATGAAAATGTAATCTAATCTCGTAATTTTTTTCTAAGAAACATCAATACAATCTGAATCATAGACAGAGAAACTGTAAATATAGAGATAGTATAAATCGCTCCACTGATCAACTCGTTATATTGATCACCTATACTTGAAAGTATCTTTATTGGATACAAATTAGAAATAGACACTCCTCCATATAGCGATAGTGGAATTATACCTACGTAGACTTTCAAGTAACTTATAAATGCTTTTATCTCTTCTTTTTTCTCAGTATCAATCTTCTTTTTTGCAAAAAGATTGATATTATCCTCATGTAATACCAGTATTGTTAAAGTATATAAAATCATAATGACTTGCCAGTTAGTATTTACCACAGATTCTAGAATCTTCATCATAGAAACAAGTAGTAAATACAATATGCTAAAGGCTTCAAATGAAGTATTCATAAACAAAGAAATTATTGTATGTAGTATTATCAATACAATTAGAAAAAACACAGCATCTGCAATCAATGAGTTTGAATCAATTACATAAATAGAATTTTCTTCAGTAAACAAACTATAAATTATAGAAAAAATACAAAACGAGACTACAATGTTTACAGCATTAAAAATTGACAATAACAATCTTTCTATTCTAGTTTCAATCTTTCCAATTTCACAAAAATAAAATCTAACAATGAGAAGTAGAGCCAGAAAGGGAAGAGAGCCAAGTATCAACAAATCGAATAGTACTGTTTTCCATCCGATAAACCAGCCAAGAAAGAAATCAATTACAAGGATTATAGGTATAAGAAGAAGAGAAATAATTAGTAATAAAAAATCAAACAATAGTAGTAAATACCCCCCTCTTTTACTCGCAAAACTTTTTATACGAGAAAGCATTCTCTCTTCGCTTATAGTATAATTTCCCATTGTTTATTTTTCCTCCTCAAAAACCTTCCTCCGCTCCTTCATAAACTGAAGCAACTCTTGTTTGAAGACTTCTTTTTCTTCATTGCTCATACCATCTGATGTAGTTCTGAAGAGCAATTCTACTTCTGATAAGTCAATATCATCATTTGTTTCATTTGATACCAAGGTATCGACAGATATATTAAAGAGTTTAGCAATCTTCACGAGATTATCGTAACTTGGACGTTTTTTTCCTTGTTCCCAATAAGCGTATCCTTGTTGCGAAATTTCGATAGCTTTTGCGACTTGGGCTTGGGTCATTTTAGCCTGTTTTCTCAAGGTCTTAAGGTGTTCCGCAAGATCCATTATAATTCCCCTTAAAAAATATTTTTAAATTTTTCAAAAAATGCTTGACAATTACAACTGTTGGTTGTGCAATGGATTTAACAACTTATAGTTGTATGGCGATTGAAAATAATAACCTTATCTTCAAGGCTAAATCACGATCTTTGAAAATTAAATAAAAAGTGCGTCTGACAACCAAAGGACTGATTGCCAAAACTACACTAAACTTCGTACCTTTATTGTAAACGTTTTGGAAAGAAAAGTCAAGTCTGTTTGATGGTTGAAGTGAAGATTTAAAACATTTTGTGGGCTTCCACGCATTTCGGACTTTCGCACTTTTCCGAATAGTAAAGTGAACTGGCTTCGCCAAAGGGTGTAAGAGAATCCCATGGGTATGATAATGACTACCTATTGAGGTTGGCTGGGAAAGAGAGGGTAATTCATGCAATGCACCTTGCTAAACGTTGCCACCGTGAAGGAGGAATCCTTCAACCAAATAACTTCTCTTTACTGCTGTCTATCTACCTTGATAGACTCACTCTCAAGCTACTAAGTCTTCTTTTTTCTTAGTAGCTTTTTTACGTCTTGCAATAAAGGAGAATGATATGACAAACTTTTTTCGCACTACAATGTAAACGACTCTATGATAACTATGAATTCACCTATGGTATGTTTAGTAAGTCTGATAAACTACAGGCCAAACTCTATGCTCAGGCTCAAATAGATCTACTCAAGATGCTCGTAGGAATGGCTATGCTCATGGTGGTATTCAATTCTATAGTCGCATGTATAAACGCAAAATTTTTAATCACTATTACTCAAGAGAGAAGCAACTAGCTTAACTCTTTTTATTTTACACTCAGAAAGGAAGCTCTTATGATCCCAGAAACACTTGTCATGCTACCAAAATTTATCGGCACTACTTACTACGAAAAATTGGGGAATGCACCACGCTATTACAACAGTTATTACAACAGCTTCTACAACAGTATTTCCAGAAGATGCTCTTGTTGAAGCAGTTAATCCTATTTTCTTATCGGACACTTCGCTGAATGGAAATTCTGTGGTACCTGCTCTCAATGTTTTTACTGAGAAGCTAGTACTCAAAAAATAACAAAATAAAGGAGAAAATAAAATAGCTAAAACTGGATTAAACTATGGAATCTATAAAGCTCTAACCCATAGTGATACTATTACAACTAAGACTTATGTCAACACTTCAAATGTCATTCCAATGGCTGTTGGAGAGATTGCTTATCGCAATCTTAAAAAGTAATGGTGTGAATTTGGTGTGAAAAATGGTGTGAATTTTGCTAAAAATCATCAAAAAAAAAACACTCCATGGTGTGAACCATGAAGTGCTGTAAATGCTGTATTGTAGCTGGTTCTTAACGTTTTGAGAACTGGCTAGCTTTACGAGCTTTCTTAAGACCTGGTTTCTTACGTTCAACTTTACGTGAGTCACGTGTAAGAAGTCCTGCGCGTTTCAATGAATCGCGGAAGTCTGGGTCTACTTGAAGAAGGGCACGAGCGATACCGTGACGGATAGCTCCTGATTGACCAGCGTATCCACCACCTACAACGTTAACGAAAACGTCGTATGAACCTGCAGTTGAAGTAACTGCGAATGGTTGGTTGATTACAAGACGAAGGTCAGCGTGTGGGATGTACTCTTCAACATCTTTTTTGTTAACAGTGATTTTACCAGTTCCTGGAACAAGGCGAACGCGTGCAACAGCGTTTTTACGACGTCCAGTACCTGCATATTGTGCTTGTGACATACTTTATTGTTCCTTTCCTTAGATAAGTCCTGAAATATCAAGAACTTCTGGTTGTTGTGCAGCGTGAGTGTGCTCAGCTCCAACAAATACTTTCAACTTCATACCTTGAGCGCGTCCAAGAGTATTGTGTGGAAGCATACCTTTAACTGATTTCTCGATCAAACGTACTGCATTTTTAGAACGAAGTTCACCTGCAGAGATTTGTTTCAATCCACCTGGGTGGTTTGAGTGAGTGTAGTAGATTTTATCAGTTGCTTTTTTACCAGTCAATTTAACTTTTTCAGCATTGATAACAATCACAAAGTCACCTGTATCAGTGTGTGGTGTAAATGTTGGTTTGTTTTTTCCGCGAAGTACGCTAGCAACTACTGCAGAAAGACGTCCAAGTGGTACATCAGTTGCGTCAACTACGTACCATTTACGTTCAACTTGGCCTGGTTTAGCCATAAATGTTGTTTTGTTCATGATTTCTCCTATATATAGTTCGATTTTTGTTTACGGTGATGGGTGTTCCTTCCCATCGAAAAGTATTTGGAAGGTTCCGGGGCCTTTCAAATGGGGTAAACAATACCGCCTACTATAATACCAAATTTCACCTCTAAAAGTCAATAGATATGAAAAATATTTTTCTGAATTCCACTCTTTTTATCTCTAAAAAACCTCGCTTTCGCGAGGCTCTTCTATTTATAAGATAAGGCACGTTTAAAGGTTTTCCAAGGACCTAAATCATCTGTTTGCAGAACGAGGCTAGCATACATACGTCCGATAAAGACTGTTGCCGTTACTGCAAAAGCAATCGTAATAGCAAGCGAAATCCAAGCTTCTAACCCATTTGCATAACCATTAATAGCTCTAAACGGCATGAAGAAAGTCGAAATAAAGGGAATATATGAACCAATCTTCAAGATGAGATTGTCACCAGCTGCACCTAGAGCTGTAACTCCAAAAAAACCACCTATAATCAAAATCATCAAAGGCGACAAGGCTTTTCCTGAGTCCTCAGGACGAGAAACCATAGAACCTAGGAAGGCTGCTAAAACAACGTACATAAAGAGGCTAACCAAGACAAACAATAAGGTGTTGAGCGAGAAAGCCTCTCCTATATGGTTTAAAATACCAGATTGTGCCAAGATTGGTAGGTCCTTAAAGAGAAGAATGGCAGCAAGTCCACCCACGACGTAAATGCCAATATGGGTCAAAATCACAAGAAGCAGAGCCAGCATGCGAGCGTAGAAATAATGACTAGCTCGGATACTAGAGAAGACCACCTCCATAATTTTGGTTCCTTTCTCGCTAGCCACTTCCTGGGCAGTGACACTAGCATAGGTAATCAAAATCATATAAAGGAAGAAACCAAGCCCTGCGGCCGCAATGGTTTGAACAATTTTTTTGTTTTCCTTGGATTCATCAATCTTCTCCGTAAAGTCAACGGTTTGACTCAGGCGCTTTTCCTGCTCTTGGGACAAATTAGCAGCCGAGCGATTGAGTTGAGCTTGAAGCTCATTGAGTTTATTGGTTACTGCTAGCTTGATGCCTGTTTCAAGAGAGGTTTCACCATGATAGACGGCCTTGAAGACGCTGTCCTCTTGATCAATCGTTAGATAACCCTTGATTTTTTCATCCTTGATAGCAGCTTGGGCACTGGCTTCATCCTGATAATCAAAGTTGATACCATTGGTACTCTTGAGCCCATCTTCCACAGATGGCACAGTTGTTACTACTGCTATCTTACTATTCTTGGCCATAGAAGACCCTTGGAGATAGCCGATTCCTACAGATAAGGCTAAAAAGAGGAACGGCGAAATCACCATAAAGAAGAAACTCCACGATTTGACATGTCGAAGATAGGTTTCCTTCATTACAACCCACATATTTCTCATACTTCCACCCCTGATTCTAGTTTAAAGATTTCATCAATTGTTGGCGCTTGTTGGTCAAAGGTTGCGATATATTGCCCTTGAGTCAAGATTGGGAAGAGTTCCCTTCCAGCGCTCTCATCATCTAAAATCAATTTCCAACTGCCTTGTTTGGTCAAGCTCACCTGTTTGACATGAGGAAGGTTTTCCAATTCTTCCTTGCTTCGTTCACTTGAAACAAAAAGACGCGTTTTCCCGTATTGATTTCGGACATCCTGAACTGGTCCATGCAAGACCACACGGCCATCTCGAATCATGAGAATATCGTCACAAAGCTCCTCTACGTTGGTCATGACATGATCAGAAAAGATAATGGTTGCTCCACGCTCTTTTTCCTGAAAAATGACTTGCTTGAGCAATTCAGTATTAACTGGGTCCAAGCCACTGAAAGGCTCATCCAAGATAATCAAGTCTGGTTCATGAATCAGAGTAATAATGAGCTGAATCTTCTGCTGATTTCCTTTTGACAGACTCTTGATTTTATCAGTCAGCTTCCCTTTCACTTCCAACCTCTTCATCCATTGAGGGAGTTTTTCCTTGACCTCCTTGGCATCCATGCCTTTTAGAGTCGCCAAATAGCGAACTTGTTCAAGGACTGTCAATTTAGGCATGAGACTACGTTCTTCAGGCAGATAGCCAATCCGAGCATAGGTCTCTTGACGAATATCCTGACCATCTAGACTGATTTCTCCTTGATATTCTAAAAACTTCAAAATACTGTGGAAAATTGTTGTCTTCCCAGCACCGTTTTTCCCGACTAATCCCAAAATACGACCTGGTCGCGCTTGAAAGTCAATGCCAAACAAAACTTGCTTGGGTCCAAAACTTTTCTCTAGACTTCTTACTTCTAGCATCTTTCACCTCCGAAATGTCTTTCACTCATTATACTCCTTTTTGATAGCCTTTACAATAATTTCTGTCCATTTTTATAAGGCTAATGCTATGTAAAATATGGCATGGAGCGTTTTTAGTGATAAATCCATTATACCGTGGTGAACTCCAATTTACCTTCTCTGTTCCTCAACTGTCTATTTTTGATCCTGAATTGTTATTTAAAAAGCAAAAATCCACCCCGAAGGATGGATTGATACTTTAACGCACTTCTGCATTGACTTTTTCTTCGAGAGACGCTTGGATTTTTTCCATATAGCGTGCGACTTCTTCGTCCGTTAAGCTATCTTCCGGATTTTGGAAGGTCAAGCTATAAGCCATTGACTTCATACCAAGTCCCAATTTTTCGCCTGAGAAGACGTCAAAGAGTTTGATATCTGTCAAACGTTTCACACCGGCAGCTTGGATAGCGTCCACAACTTCTTGGTGAGTCACTTCTGCCTTGAGGAGAAGGGCAACGTCACGGCTAACTGCTGGGAATTTAGTAATTTCTACAAATGGATTAGCAGGTTGAAGCGCAGTTTCGATGGCTGAAAGATTGAGCTCAGCTACATACGTTTCTGGAATATCGTAAGCCTTAGCAGTGACTGGATGCACTTGACCAAGGAAACCAAGAACTTGGTCACCGAGTGAAATCATAGCTGTACGACCTGGGTGGAGGCTTGCAATCTCAGCCGTAGCTGTATAGGTCACTGCAAGTCCCAAGCGAGTAAAGAGCGCTTCTAGGATTCCCTTAGCATAGAAGAAATCAACTGGAACTACTGCCGTTTGGAAATCTTTTTCAGCAACCAAGCCTGTCAAGGCAAAGGCAAAGCTGTTGATTTCATTTGGAAGTTCTTCTTTTGGATTGCCTGTTTGTTCAAAGACTTTTCCAATCTCGTAAAGGGCCAAGTTTTTATTCTTACGTGCTACATTGTAGGCTACCGTATCAAGGATCCCTGAGATCATATTTTGACGAAGAACAGAACGGTCCACAGTCATTGGCCACATAAGTTCAGTAAGGTTACTTGGTTGAGCTGTGAACTCAACTGCTTTTTCAGGAGTTGTTAGAGCGTAGGTAATAATTTCTGTCAAACCTGCCCCTTCAGCAATAGTACGAACTTGGCGACGCAATTTTTGTGTCGCAGTCAATTCACCAGCTGTACCATCGTCTTTTGGAAGGCTGGTTGGCAAGCGGTCATATCCATAGATACGAGCGATTTCTTCAAAGAGGTCCGCTTCGATGGTGATATCCCAACGGCGACGTGGGACGCTGACTGTAAAGCTATCTGCATTTCCAGAAAGACCAAAGCCAAGACGACGGAAGACGTCTTCTACATCAGCATAAGAAAGCTCAGTTCCGAGGACACGGTTAACATCAGCAAGAGTTGAAGAAACTTTCACATCAGAGGTATCAAGCTCACCCGCTGAAACGATACCTTTACGCACCGTCGCACCTGTAAGTTCTGCAATCATGCTAGCTGCCGCATCAAGGGCTTCATTGACTGTTGCCACATTGATGCCTTTTTCAAAGCGAGAAGATGACTCAGAACGAAGGTTGAGGCGACCACTGGTCTTGCGGATAGATTTTCCGTTGAAGACTGCAGCTTCAAGGACGACACGACTAGATTTATCAGAGATTTCTGTTGCTTGACCGCCCATGACACCTGCAAGGGCTACTGGCTTGTCTGCGACAGTGATAACTAAGTCATTCACGTCCAAGTCACGTTCTTCGCCATCCAAGGTCACCAATTTTTCACCAGCACGCGCTTCACGTACACGGATGTCACTCCCTTCAAAGGTATCCAAGTCAAAGGCGTGCATTGGTTGACCAAAGTAGAGAAGGATGTAGTTGGTCACGTCCACTACATTATTGATTGGACGGATTCCTTCATTCATAAGAAGATTTTGCAACCATTGTGGACTTGGTGCGATGGTCACATTGTCCAAGATACGAGCTGCATAGTAAGGCGCCTTGTCTGTCTCAATACCCACAGAAAGAGCATCTGCTGCAGCTTGGTCAGTTTCTGAAAGAGTAAATTCTTTAAAGTTGACTGCCTTATCATAGATAGCTGCTACTTCGTGAGCCACTCCACGCATAGAAAGGGCATCCGCACGATTGGGTGTGATAGAAAGTTCGATGATTTCATCATCCAAGTCTAGATATGAGAAGACTTCCTCACCTGGAACGGCATTTTCTGGCAAGATTTGGATGCCATCTGCAAATTCCTTAGGTACAACTGAGTCAGAAATTCCCAGTTCACCAAGCGAACAGATCATTCCAAGTGACTCTAAACCACGGATTTTTCCTTTTTTGATTTTGTAATTGTCAGCGATACGAGCTCCTGGAAGAGCCACCATAACCTTGATACCAGCACGCACATTCGGTGCACCACAGACGATTTGACGGGCTTCTTCTTCGCCAACGTTAACCTGACAAACATGGAGGTGAGTTTCTGGCACATCTTCGCAAGACAAGACCTCACCGACGACAATTTTTGAGAGACCAGCAGCAGGTGATTCGACACCTTCTACCTCGATCCCTGTAGTTGACATTTTTTCAGCCAACTCTTGTGATGGCACATCAATGTCCACCAATTCTTTTAACCATTTATAAGATACAAGCATAATTTAGTTTTCCAGAATGACAGTTGCCACTCTGGTTCTTTTCCTTTCCTATCATTTCAATAGAAGAATCATCTTCTTACCTTAATTTCTTTTTCAGTAACCAATCTGTATCTACTTTTTGACCAACCATAAAATGATGTTGGCTAAATTTTTCAAAACCATATCGATTATAAAACGCTTGAGCTTTTGTATTATGCTCCCAAACACCTAGCCAAGCCCAGGAAAAACCATTTTTTTCGGCAAGTTCCAGAGCGAATTCAAACAGTTGCTTACCGAATCCAAATCCTTGGAATTTTTGTAGCACATAGAGGCGTTGAATTTCAAAAGCATCCTCTAATTCTCTCTCAGTCTGAGCACTTCCCCAGTTGACTTTGAGAAAACCAGCTATCTCCTCTTCATGCATAATGAAATAGGTTTCGGATTCTGGATTTTCCAACTCAGTTGACAAAACTCTCAGACTATAAGACTCTTCAAAGTATTCCTGTAACTGCTCTTCCGTATTATCATGAGCAAATGTTTCACTAAAGGTTTGTTTGGCAATTTTGGACAACACCCCAACATCTGCCTTTTCTACTTTTCTAATCATTATTTAAACTGTTCTGAGAAGCGGACATCTCCTTGGTAGAATCCACGGATATCGTTGATTCCGTAACGGAGCATAGCTACACGCTCTTGACCAAGACCAAAGGCAAATCCAGAGTAAACTGTCGCATCGATACCACTCATTTCAAGGACACGTGGGTGAACCATACCGGCCCCCATAATTTCGATCCAACCTGTTTTCTTACATACGTTACAGCCTTCTCCACCACACTTGAAGCAAGAAACATCCACCTCAACAGATGGCTCTGTGAATGGGAAGTAGGATGGACGCAGACGGATTTGACGCTCTTCACCGAACATTTTTTGGACAATCAACTGCAGGGTTCCTTGAAGATCTGCCATAGAAATGTTCTTCCCAACAACCAAGCCTTCGATTTGGTGGAACTGGTGACTGTGAGTCGCATCGTCCGTATCACGACGGAACACACGCCCTGGCGAGATCATCTTCAAAGGACCTTTAGAAAAATCATGGGCATCCATAGCACGCGCCTGAACTGGAGACGTGTGGGTACGGAGCAAGATTTCTTCAGTGATATAGAAAGTATCCTGCATATCGCGAGCTGGGTGGTCTTTGGGAAGGTTCATACGCTCAAAGTTATAGTAGTCTTGCTCCACTTCAAAACCATCCACGACTTGGTAACCCATACCGATGAAGATATCTTCGATTTCTTCACTGGTTTGTGTGAGGACGTGGCGGTGACCAGTCGCAACTGGACGACCTGGAAGGGTCACATCGATACTCTCACTTGCTAATTGAGCTGCAACTTTCTTTTCTTCCAAAAGCTTAGCAGTTTCTTCAAAAGCTGCTGTCAAGACATCACGCGCTTCATTGACATGTTTCCCGATAATCGGACGCATCTCAGCAGAGACATCTTTCATCCCTTTGAGGATTTCAGTGAGCGATCCCTTTTTACCAAGGACAGAGACACGCAAATCTTGCATCTCTTTTTCATTTTCAGCAGTAATCTGCTTCAAGCTAGCCAGCGTTTCTTCACGAAGCGCTTTTAATTGTTCTTCAATAGTTGACATAATTCCTCCATCAGTCGCTCGTAGATAAAAAGAAAACCACATGCCAAAAACTCCACTCGGAGCGTTGACACGCGGTACCATCCGTTTTCATCTGACAAGTCAGACCTTCATTTCTAAATCCATGCGCAAGTGAATTCACCCAGCTTTCATATAAAGAGCTTGCAGTCACGGCTCTCCTCCCTGATATACTTCCCTTGAGTTACTAGTCTTGCGGATTTCTATTCAATTACTACTTAGTTTATCAGATTTTTAGTTAAAAAACAAGTTAGATTAGACTAATTTCAATACAAAACTCGTTCCTTTTTCTGTTGCTCCATTTTCCATAAATCCAAGCGACTTGAAACAGCGCCTAGATACATGATTGTAAGTGTAGATTTCCTTGACTCTCAATTCTTTCCATCCTTTTACTCGAGCCAATTCAATCAAAGTACTTAGGATCTTTTTTCCAAGTCCTCGATGTTGGTAAGCGGGATTTCCAATCACAATGGGGAGATTGTCCTGAGATAGTGTAACATCCCCAATTGGAAACCATTCACCCTTCTCCTTGACTTCAATCCAAAAAAGCTCACCATGCTGATCCAAATAGGAATACATGGCTTCCAAAGTTTCTTGACTATAAGGAAGCTTCACCCCATCTACGAGGTGAACCAAGTTCACATCCTGATACCAAGCAAGAGCTTCTTCACAATGATTGACCTTATAATAAGGAACAAGACGCAGTGAATTATCTATTTGTAGGGTCTGTTTCATCTGCTTTCCTTTTCAACAAAAGAGTTGCTGCTTGATTAAAACCATCACACCAGTTATACCATTTTGCTTCATACTCATCTTGAGCTAAGATATGATTTTTTAAATCCAGAACAGAGTAAATTTTTCTTTCTTCGCAGGCTTGCGCATAGAGATGATATAGTTCATCACCACCATCTCTATCCCACTCAGCAGAAATCGTATCCCGACCTGCCAATAAAGCCTGATAAGCCCTGTGATGCCCATCTGTAATCAACAAGCAATCTCCAAAGGCAAGAATACTGATTGGATCGACTTGGATTGTTTCTGCCGACTGGTAAAGCATCTGAATATCTTGCAACTTCTTTTCTGATAAGTATAGTTGAGTCGGATGAAGATCTGCTATATTGACTTTCATTTCTTTCTCCTCAAAGGAATTTGATAGTCACTTCTGCTTGCCTTTAAATCGCCATTGGAAGCGGAGCTTGTCATAGAAGGGAAATTCGATAAACAATACTCCCAAGCCCACACAGAGACTGGCAAGAACGTCTGATGGGTAATGAACTCCCAGATAGACCCTTGATACCAACACACTGACTAGGTAGATAACAAGGACGATTTGCACGATTTTTCTCCAGACTGGATCTTTCATCCGTTGACTGAGAATGACAATCAGAGAACCGACCATCAAGGTTACAGCCAGAGAATGGCCACTTGGAAAGGAAAATCCCTTCTCCTCAACCAAGTGTAAAATAGCTGGTCGTGGGCGCTGGTAAATATTTTTAAAGGTCACGATTAAAAGACCTGCCAAAGCCAGATTTCCCAGCATGAAGAAACTTTCTATCTTCCACCGCTTACGATAAAAGACAAAAGCTGTAATGACAACCCAAGTGATAATCACTGGGATATCAATCAAGCGTGTGATGGCCCTGAAAAGAATAGTCAAGTAATCTGGCAAGTCTCCTCGAACGGCAGTCTGTATCGGTTGGTCAAAACCGACCAGCGTTTCAGGGTAAAATTTGACCATGTAGCCAAGAATAACGAAAAGTAAAAGGGCAAAACTGCCCTTCATTAAAAATGTTTGTTTATTTCTCATAATGTTTTAAGGTTGGTTTCAAGAGAACATACAACAACCAGAATGAAACGGAAAAGATTACACCCTCAATCAAGTTAAAAGGTAATACCATGGTCATTAGGTAGTTGGAAAGTCCCAAAATTTTTCCAATATCAAAGTTAGCAAACTTAGCGTACAAAGGAACAGCATAAACATAGTTGAGAACCAACATAGCCACGGTTAAACCAATAGTCCCAGCTAGAGAGCCTAGTAGGAAACGAAGAGTTGTCCGTTCCTTTTTCCAAATCAAAGCAAATACGATGACAAAAACTCCCAAAGCTACGATATTCATCGGCAAACCAATGTAAGTATTCACTCCTTGACTATTAAGAAGCAATTTCAAGAGTGAGCGAAGCAAGAGAATTCCTAGAGCAGCAGGCAAATCCATGACCACCAGACCCACAAGGACTGGCAAGATACTAAATTCGATCTTGAGGAAGGACGCCGCTGGCAAAAGCGGAAAGTCAAAGTACATCAGCACAAATGAGATGGCTGATAGAATCGCAATGGTCGAAAGTCGACGTGTGTTTGTCATAACAGGTTCCTCCAATTTTCTATAAAATCAGAAGAAGTTAGAAAGGATTCCCCTATCTATTCTCACTTTTTATACCCCAAAAGTTCCCTCGCACTCTATTGAGCAAACGGTTACAATTTAGCTATAAATCTATCAGAACAGACAAAGCTATTCTTTCGTCTTCTCCCATCCAGACTATACTGTCGGTTGTGGAATCTCACCACATCAGCTTGCGCTCGCGGACTTCTTTAAAGAGAAGGAAAAGATCATTTCCTAGTTAAAGTCACCGCCGGTCGGGAATCACACCCTGCCCTGAAGACTCTTTTATCATAACAAAAAACGCTTGCAAGCGCAAGCATTTTGTTCATTTTCATTTTCATTTTTTATTTCAATTTATCCACTTCATAGGTATGAATGAGCTCAAGACCTGCAAAGTTCTGCTGGCGGAGGGCTTCGTAGACAATCATGCAGACGGTATTAGACACATTGAGACTGCGGACATGTTCATCATTCATAGGAATACGGAGAGCTTTCTCAGGATGTTCGCGCATAAAGTCCTCAGGCAAACCCTTGTCTTCACGTCCAAAGAGAAAATAATGGTCTTCATCAGTCGATAAATCCACCTCAGAATAGACTTTTTCCGCGAATTTCGAAATCAGATAGAGTTTGCCCTTCATCTGAGACATGAAATCCTCCAAACTCTCGTAAAAATAAATCTCTAGTTTATCCCAATAATCCAACCCAGCTCGCTTCATCTTGCGGTCATCAATAGGAAAGCCCATTGGCTTGATGATATGGAGGGGAGAATTGGTCGCAGCGCAAGTACGCGCGATATTGCCTGTATTTTGTGGAATTTGAGGTTCAAATAATACAATGTGATTTGTCATGACTTGCTTCCTTTCACCATTGCAAAAAAATAGCCACACTGCCCGGAGTCAAGCTCAGCAAACAGCGTGGTTAAGGCATCGTTAACTTACCTCACAACAGGTTTGAAGTAAATCAGCGAAACTACTTTCTTAGTATAACACTTTCAGAATCATTGTCAATAGAAACGACTTGATTTTTTCAATTTTTTCAAGCTATTTCCAAGGGTTGTAAAATCGTCCGTGATTCTGCAAGATAAGTAGTAAACTAGCTACTAAAAACAAGGCTGCCAAGAGCAAGGTAAGATAGTCTCCTTTTTTCAAGGCCTGATAACTATACCAAGTGCGTTTTTTCTCTTTCCCAAAGCGTCGAAGCTCCATGGCAGTCGCGATGGTATCAATACGTTCTAACGAGCTAAAAATCAAGGGAGTAATAATGCGCAGATTGCCTTTGATTCGTTGCATAAGAGAAGCTTTCTTGGATAATTCCATCCCACGCGCCTCCTGAGACATCTTGATAGTAAAGAATTCTTCCTGCAAATCTGGAATATAGCGCAAGGTCAGACTGACAGAATAGGCAATCTTGTAAGGCACACCAATTTGATTTAAACTGGAAGCAAACTGACTAGGGTGGGTTGTCATCAAAAAGATAATAGCCAGAGGAATAGTGCAAAGGTACTTAATGGCCAGATTTAGCAGATAAAAGAGCTCTTGACTGGTCAGAGTGTAGGCACCGATTCCCTGCCAAATCACACTTCTCTCTCCGTAAAGTCCAACCCCATACTCGGGAGAAAAGAGGTAGACCATCAAAACGTTTAAAACAGCAAATACCGTCGCAAAAACTGCTACAAAGGAAACATCTTTAAAGCGGATTTCTGACAAATAGAGGAGAAAGACCGAAAAGATGGCAATCAGAACAAGCAGTCTGGTATCATAGCTAATCATGGCCGCCAATGACACGAGAATGAAAAAGAGGAGTTTCCCAGCTCCTGACAAGCGATGAATCACAGTATCTCTATGCTGGTAACCGATTAATTTAGCTTGCATCCTTCTCTCCTTTCTTTGTAAAATGCCGTTAAAGCAAGTGGATCCACGTCTAGTTTTTTAGCCAAGTTGAAGATTGAAGTTTCTTTTAGATTGGCTTTTACTAACAGCTCAGGATTGCTCAACAGACTAGCTGGATCAGTATCGGCAATCAATTCCCCATCAACCATGACGAGGGCTCGATCTGAATAATCCAGCATCAATTGCATATCATGGGTAATCATGACAATGGTATGCCCTTTTTGATGCAGTTCTTCGAGAAATTCCATAATCTCAGTATAGTTCTTCTGGTCTTGACCTGCAGTTGGTTCATCTAGGAGGATAATTTCAGCTCCCAAGACCAAAATCGAGGCAATAGTCACACGTTTTTTCTGACCAAATGACAGGGCAGAAATAGGCCAATTACGGAATTCATAGAGACCACAGATTTTCAAGGTTTCATAGACTCTCGTTTCAATTTCCTTCTCATCCACACCTCGCAAACGGAGCCCTAGAGCCACCTCATCAAAAATCATATTGGTTGAAATCATTTGATTGGGATTTTGCAGCACATAGCCTACTCGTTCCGCCCGCTCTGCAACAGAATCTCCTTTGATATCCTGTTCTTCCCAAAGATAGCGCCCTTCCGTCTGGATAAAGCTGCTTATGGCCTTGGCTAGGGTTGACTTCCCTGCCCCATTTTTTCCGACAATGGCAATCTTTTCACCCTTTTTAATATCTAAATAAATGGATTTTAAAATCGGTCTATCATCATAAGAAAAAGACACATCCTCTAATTTAAAGAGTGACTGCAATTCTGGGGTTTCTTTTGCCAGTTCATTCTGCAGCTGAACCTGGCCTTTTGAGATAGACAAGTTATCCAGATTCGCTAATTGTTCTTCCTTGACTAAATCCACACCCAATTGACGGAGAGTCGTTAGATAAAGGGGTTCTCGAATTCCATTTTGTGTCAATAAATCAGTCGCTAGTAACTGATCAGGACCCCCATTAAAGAGGATACGACCATCGTTTATCAAGACAATCCGATCCACAGGGCGATGCAGAACATCCTCTAAACGGTGCTCGATAATAAGAGTCGTCGTCCCCTCCTCCTTATGAATCTGATCAATCAATTCGATAATATCCTGACCTGACTTGGGATCTAGATTGGCGAGTGGCTCATCAAACAAAAGAATCGGACTCTCATCAATCAAGACACCAGCCAGACTGACTCGCTGCTTTTGTCCACCTGACAAATCCTGAGGACGCTGCGGCAGTAAAGGGAGAAGGTCCAGCTTTTCAGCCCATTTATGAACACGACTTTTCATGTCATCTAGAGCTGTCATGTCATTTTCCAGAGCAAAAGCCAAATCCTCTGCCACAGACAGGCCGATAAACTGCCCATCTGTATCTTGCAAAACTGTGCTGACTAGATGAGATTTATCATAGATACTCATATCAAAGGCTGCTTGCCCCTTGATCAAAAATTCTCCAGACGTCTGACCCTTGTAAATATTGGGAATAATCCCATTCAAACACTGACCCAAGGTAGACTTGCCTGACCCAGATGGCCCAACAATTAAAACTTTCTCTCCCTTATAAATGGTCAAGTCCACTCCTTGCAAGGTCGGTTCTTGTTGCGTTTCATACTGGAAAGAGAAATCCTTCCACTCAATTATAGCTTCTTTCATCTTACTCTCTTCATTCGCTTCTTCTACTCAATGAAAATCAAAGAGCAAACCAGGAAACTAGCCGTAGACTGTACTTAAGTACGGCAAGGCGAAGCTGACGCGGTTTGAATTAGATTTTCGCAGAGTATTAGACTTCTATTTTATCATAAACTAACTCCTTCTTACAGTCTCTTCTCGTAAAATCTTAGCGTCAAAAAGAGTCCTATCCTAGCTTGCTTGCCTAACTAATCAATAAACATCAAAAAAGACCGGTTGTCCAGCCTTTTCCCTTATATTAATCCTTTTTCAAACTTCCTGAACGAGTCTGTGTACGTGAATAAGCTAGCAAGAGAAGGGTACCTGCGATAGCTACAGTTACAGCATTAGCAATTCCCGCAACAATCCCTTGGGCAAATACTTTTTCTGCTGCTTCTTGATAAATCACAACATCTCCAAGTGGTGCCAAGACACCCCAAACAAGAGCATTTGCAACAATCTGAATGAGGTTAAAGAAGACAATATCCTTCAACTCAAAAACACCCTGTGTTACTCGAATGTATTTTCTAAAGAGTCCGACGGCTAGACCAAAGAGACCACTAGCAATAATCCAAGTCCACCAAAGACCGTAGCCAGCAAGAGAGTCCTTCACTGCATGACCAATTAAACCAACAAGTAATCCCACTAGAGGGCCAAAAATGATAGACAAGAGGCTCTGTACCGCATACTGAAGCTGGATGCTTGTATTTGGAACAGGTGTCGGAATGCTGATCATCCCAATGACAACAAAGAGCGCAGCTCCAACACCGATAGCAACAACTTGTTTAATTGATTGATTTTTCATCTATATTCTCCTATTTTATGATTCTATTTTCTTTATTTCAATGGTCCAAGATGAACCGACACCCACATTATAGGCCTTAGCAAAGGAACCTTGGTTGATAGCCAGACCTAAACGATAGAGGGAGTTGATGTAAAGGATGGGTTGCCCAATTCTCACATCTGCAAATGATTTGCCATAAACAACTTGATTTTGATAGACCAGCATATCAGCGTGATAGATAGTCACTTCAAAACGGTCACCGAATGCGGGTTCCAGCTTGTAAAATTCTTCTCGCGTGATCGAGGTCCAAAGCGAACCAAAACGCACATCCAGAACATCAATAGCTCCCTTCACCAGATGATCTTCTATGATGGTCTCTACGACTGGAAGCTCCACAATCTGATCTACACTGAGCTCTGGCCCCACTTCCTCAAAACTAATGTGACCGCTGGCTAGTTTAGCACCAGTATAAGCATAAACATCACGACCGTGGAAGGTATAAGAATGCTCTGTATTTTGACGTCTATTGGCCACTTCAGAAATCTCACGAATAGCTACAATGCCAACGTGTTTCTTGATAAAAGAAAGCGTCCCATTATCTGGCGTGACAATGTATTGATTTTTTGCAGTCTTGGCAACCACACTCTTACGTTTCGAGCCGACACCTGGATCGACCACCGATACAAATGTCGTTCCCTCAGGCCAGTAATCCACCGTCTGAAAGAGACGGTAACTCCCCTCAAAAATATTATAAGGCGTGATATCGTGCGTCAAATGATGAATTTTTAAGGTTGGAGACTCTTCTAAAGCCACTCCAATCATAGCCGATACCGCACCATCTACCAAACCAAAGTCTGATTGTAATACCAGTAAATTATTATTCATTTTATCTCCTTGTGTATCCTTTATCATACCATATTTTCTAGAAAGTAGCTAATAGCTATTTCAATTGGTTAGGGTATAGTTTTACCTTATAGCAAATTTCCTACTAAAAACTCTGGTGATTAGCTAGTAGGTGCATTTTTTCTTGAAAAAAGGTATGATAGTTACATAATGAAGAAGTAGGTTTTATTATGAAAATTATCCTTGTCGGAGGGGGAAAAGTTGGTTCTGCCCTCTGTCGCTCCTTGGTTGCAGAAAAGCATGATGTTTTGCTGATTGAGCAAGACGAATCTGTCCTCAATCATATTGTCAATCGCTTTGATATCATAGGCATCCTTGGTAACGGGGCCGATTTTACCATCCTTGAGCAAGCCAGCGTCCAGGATTGTGATATCTTTATCGCCCTGACTGAATACGATGAAGTGAACATGATTGCAGCCGTTCTAGCAAAAAAAATGGGAGCTAAAGAGACCATCGTTCGGGTGCGGAACCCTGAATATTCTAACTCTTATTTCAAGGAAAAGAATATTCTCGGTTTTTCTCTTATCGTTAATCCTGAGCTCTTGGCTGCCCGTGCTATTGCTAATATCATTGACTTCCCCAACGCCCTCTCTGTCGAACGTTTCTTTGGTGGACGGGTCAGCTTGATGGAATTCGCTGTTAAATCCTCCAGTGGTCTTTGCCAAATGCCCATTTCTGATTTTCGGAAAAAATTTGGCAATGTCATTGTCTGTGCGATAGAAAGGGAACATCAAATTATCATTCCAAGCGGTGACATGACTGTACAGGATAAAGATAGAATCTTTGTCACTGGTAACCGTGTTGACATGATGCTCTTCCATAATTATTTCAAGTCTCGTGCCGTGAAGAGTCTTCTTATTGTTGGAGCTGGTAGAATTGCCTATTATCTATTAGGTATCCTCAAAGACAGTCGTATCGATACCAAGGTTATTGAAATCAATCCTGAAATCGCCAGCTTCTTTAGCGAGAAATTCCCAAATCTCTACATCGTTCAAGGAGATGGTACCGCAAAAGATATCCTGCTGGAAGAAAGTGCTCAAAACTATGATGCCGTTGCGACTCTAACAGGAGTCGATGAGGAAAATCTGATTACCTCTATGTTCCTTGACAGGGTAGGTGTACAGAAAAATATCACCAAGGTCAATCGCACCAGTCTCCTTGAGATTATCAATGCGCCTGATTTTTCAAGTATCATCACACCTAAAAGCATCGCTGTAGATACGATTATGCACTTTATTCGTGGTCGTGTTAATGCCCAGTATTCAGACCTTCAAGCCATGCACCATCTAGCCAATGGCCAAATCGAAACCCTGCAATTCCATATCAAGGAAGCTAATAAAATGACTGCCAAACCTCTTTCTCAACTAAAACTGAAAAAAGGGATTCTTATTGCAGCTATCATTCGAAAAGGCAAGACTATTTTCCCAACAGGAGAGGATATGCTGGAAGTTGGAGACAAGCTCCTAGTAACAACTTTGTTGCCAAACATCACCAAGATTTATGACTTGATTGCGAGGTAAGAAATGAATAAAAGTATGATTCGTTACCTCCTTTCAAAATTACTTTTGATTGAAGCTGTTCTTCTTTTGGTTCCTGTAGCTGTTGCTATCTATTACCGTGAATCGAGCCAAGTCTTTACAGCCCTCTTTACAACGATTGGGATTCTCGTATTACTAGGCGGTTCAGGAATTTTACAAAAGCCAAAAAATCAACGGATTTATGCCAAGGAGGGAGTCTTGATTGTTGCCCTCTGTTGGATCCTTTGGTCCTTCTTTGGTGGTCTCCCCTTTGTCTTTGCTAGACAAATTCCCAGCGTTATCGATGCCTTTTTTGAAATCAGTTCTGGCTTTACAACTACTGGAGCAACTATTCTGAACGACGTTTCTGTTCTCAGTCGTTCCCTCCTCTTCTGGCGAAGTTTTACCCACTTAATTGGAGGGATGGGAGTGCTTGTTTTTGCACTTGCTATTATGGACAATGCCAAGAATAGCCACCTAGAAGTGATGAAGGCTGAGGTTCCTGGCCCTGTTTTTGGCAAAGTAGTATCCAAACTAAAAAACACTGCCCAGATTCTCTATCTCCTTTATCTAGCTCTCTTCTCCCTCTTTGTCATCATCTATTATCTGGCTGGCATGCCCCTATTTGATAGTTTTGTCATTGCTATGGGGACAGCAGGTACAGGAGGCTTTACCGTCTATAACGACGGGATTGCCCACTATGGCAGCTCACTGATTACCTATCTGGTTAGTATCGGAGTTCTGGTTTTTGGGGTAAATTTCAATCTCTACTACTACCTCATGCTCCGTCGCATCAAAGCCTTCTTTGGTGACGAGGAACTTCGTGCTTACTTGGTCATCGTGCTGCTTTCTACAAGCTTGATTAGCCTTAATACCCTCTATCTCTACCCAGGATTTTCCAAGAGCTTTGAAATGGCCTTCTTCCAGGTTTCCAATATCATTACAACGACTGGTTTTGGTTATGGAGATATTACTAACTGGCCCCTCTTCTCCCAATTTATCCTCCTTTTCCTCATGGGAATCGGTGGTTCTGCTGGTTCAACCGCAGGTGGACTCAAGGTTATTCGAGGCCTTATCCTTTCAAAAATTGCCAAAAATCAAATTTTGTCAATCCTATCTCCCCACCGTGTTTTGACCCTCCATGTTAATAAAACGGTGATTGATAAGGATACCCAGCATAAGATTCTCAAGTACTTTGTCATCTATGCTATGATTTTGCTTGCGCTTATCTTTATTGTCAGCCTAGATAGCAATGATTTTCTGGTCGTTACCAGTGCTGTCTTTAGCTGTTTCAATAATATAGGACCTATTCTAGGAACCACTTCTAGTTTCTCAATCTTTAGTCCTATCTCAAAAATTCTCCTCTCCTTTGCAATGATTGCAGGGCGTTTGGAGATTTACCCAATCTTACTTCTCTTTATGAAGAGAACTTGGTCTAAAAGATAAAATACAACCACACCTTGTATCTAACAAAGTGTGGTGTTTTTATTTTTAAATACTCCTCGCAACTCAACAAGTATCTTTGAATCTCGGTCAGATATTTTAGTGCCTGACTTATACTCAATGAAAATCAAAAAGCAAACTAGGAAGCTAGCCGCGGGTTGCTCAAAGCACCGCTTTGAGATTGCAGATAAAACTGACGTGCTTTGAAGAGATTTTACCCAAAAACCCTCAGTCGACTGACCGAGGGTTCCTTATTTCATTATTCAAGAACTTGATTAGCTCAACGCATCCAAGGCATCATCCATTGAAAGAACTTCGTGGAAGACACGTTGTGTCAATTCAGTTTTTTGTTCTGGAGTGAGGTATTTAGTGTTTACACAGTATCCAGAGATACGTACGATAACGTCTTCGCCTGACATGATTTTTTCGTAAACATCGTTCAAGTCCATAACGTTCAAGTTAACGTGTTGTCCACCGTTTTCGAAGTAACCATCAAGGATTGTTACCAAGTTATCAACTTGTTCGTCACGAGTCTTACCAAGAGCGCGAGGTGATACTTGTGTAGTCAATGAGATACCATCAGCTGCATAACTAAAGTCAAGGCTAGAAAGTGAGTTCAAGTTTTGCAACCATCCACCTTTAGCTTTATTAGATGGGTTAGCACCTGGTGAGAAGAATTCAAGTTTAGACAAGTTCACAGAACCATCTTCGTTGAGGTATACACCTTTGTGGACTGGTGAGTTACCAGTTTGTTTAGAGTAAGCAACGTTAGATGTGATTGTCAAAAGTGATACTGTAGCTTCAGCGTCTTTGTAAAGTTTGTGGCTACGTAGACGAGTTGTGTAAGCTTCGATCAACCATTCTGCCAATTCGTTTGAACGTGGGTCATCTTCACCCCAACGTGGGTATTCACCGATTGTTTCGTAATCATAGATGTAGCCATTTTCATCACGGATTGGTTTAACTGTAGCGTATTTGATAGCTGACAATGTATCAACAGTGTTGGCAAATCCACAGATACCGAATCCCATGTTGGCACGTTGTTTAGTTGGCAAGAATGCCATTTGAACAGCTTCGTAGTTGTACTTATCAGTCATGTAGTGAATGATGTTCAAAGCATCTACGTAAGTATCAGTCAACCAGTCAAGAGATTTTTCAAAGTTAGCTTTAACTGATTCGAATTCAAGAACTTCGTCACGGATTGGTTCGATATCAAATACTTTGTAGTCTTTGTGAACATCGTCGTAACCGCCGTTCAAACCAGTAAGAAGGGCTTTCAATACGTTTACACGCGCACCGAAGTACTGGATGTTGTGGCGTTGTTCTTCATTTTCTGGGTCAAGTGGAGACACACAGCATGAGATACAGCTCATTTCACCATATCCGTCTTTAGCCATTGTTGTTACACCTTCGTATTGGATAGAAGAGTGTTTGTGGCTCATGTGCATACAGTAGCGACGGAAGTTGTATGGCAATTTATCAGTCCAAAGAACTGTCAAGTTTGGTTCTGGAGAGTTACCGATGTTGTCAAGAGTGTTCAAGAAACGGTAGTCCATCTTAGTAACACGGTGACGACCGTCGTTACCCATACCAGCCATAGAAGTTGTGATGAAAGTTGGGTCACCTGAGTACAATTGGTCGTAAGCTTTTGTACGAGCAAATTTAACTGTACGAAGTTTCATAACGAAATCATCAACGAATTCTTGGATTTCTGATTCAGTAAATGTACCACGAGCAAGGTCACGTTCTGCAAAGATATCCAATACGATTGGTACACGTCCTAGGGATGTAGCAGCACCGTTGATAACACGGCAGACAGACATGAAGGCGATGTTAACCCATTGGATAGCTTCTTTAACGTTCATAGCTGGTTTGCGAACGTCAACTCCGTAAAGGTCACCCAAGCGAACAACTTGTTGCAATGCTTGGTATTGAAGATTGATTTCTTCACGAAGACGGATTGTTTCTTCATCGATTTCTTCGATTGCATTCCAGTCGTTTACTTTTTCTTGCATCAA
Source organism: Streptococcus mitis (assembly GCF_000960005.1). Classification (GTDB taxonomy): domain Bacteria; phylum Bacillota; class Bacilli; order Lactobacillales; family Streptococcaceae; genus Streptococcus; species Streptococcus mitis_CK. The sequence continues at coordinate 1,256,501 of NZ_JYGP01000002.1, forward strand.
GTAGTCTGCACCGTAAAGAGCAAGACGTGCGTAAACACCGATGATACGTCCACGTGAGTATGCATCTGGAAGACCAGTTACAGTGTGAGCGTGACGAGCGCGGCGGATGTTTGAAGTGTAAGCACGGAAGATACCGTCGTTAACTGTTGTTACGTATTTAGTAAAGATTTCGTGAACAGCTGGATCTGGTTCGTATCCATTTTCTTTCAAAGTAGTTTCAGCCATACGGATACCACCTTTTGGCATGAAGTTCAATTTGAAGAGTTCATCGTTTTGGATACCGAAGATAACTTCATTTTCTTTATCAATAAATCCTGCTGGAATGTCAGCAATAGATGTTGGACGAGTGTCCATTGGGAAACGAGTTTCTTCGTAGTGAGCCTTAGTTTCTTCTACAATTTTTTTGATGTGAAGTGAACGTTCTGTTGGTCCTGCGAGGAAGCTTTCGTCTCCATCGTAAGGTGTGTAGTTAGCTTGTACGAAGCGTGATACACTTGCTTTTTCTTTCCAATCTACGCCTTTGAAGCCTTCCCAAGCTTTGTCAAAAATATCTTGTGCTTCAACAACTGTCTTAACAACCATGTTAATGTCCTCTTTTTTCTTTCTAGTAACAGTCATCTGTTACATTCATGAGACAAGTATACCATACAGTAATCGTTTTCAACAAGTGGAAAATCCCTATTTTTACACTTTCTTTTCTAAAACAGTCTATATTTCGTTCCAAACTGTATTATATTTTTGAAAAAACGAAGTCCTTTTTCCTTTTTTTCAGAAAAAAGGGTATAATGAAAGAAAATAAGCAGTAAAAAGGAGCTATGCATGTTGATTTTTCCTTTGTTAAATGATTTGTCAAGAAAAATCATCCATATTGACATGGATGCCTTTTTTGCTGCGGTGGAAATCAGAGATAATCCTAAACTCAGAGGAAAACCTGTCATTATCGGCAATGACCCTCGGCAAACAGGTGGGCGTGGTGTCGTTTCCACTTGTAGCTATGAGGCGCGAGCTTTTGGTGTCCATTCAGCCATGAGCTCTAAGGAAGCCTATGAGCGTTGTCCCCAAGCCGTCTTCATCTCAGGAAATTATGAGAAATACAAATCTGTGGGACTCCAGATCCGAGCTATCTTTAAGCGTTATACAGATTTAATAGAACCCATGAGCATTGACGAAGCCTATTTGGATGTAACAGAAAATAAACTCGGTATCAAGTCAGCAGTCAAAATCGCTCGCCTCATTCAAGAGGATATTTGGCAAGAACTCCATCTAACTGCTTCTGCTGGCGTTTCCTACAACAAATTCTTAGCTAAAATGGCTAGTGATTATCAAAAACCACATGGTCTGACAGTGATTCTACCTGACCAGGCTGAGGACTTTCTCAAACAAATGGATATTTCCAAGTTTCATGGAGTAGGAAAAAAGACGGTAGAACGTCTTCATCAAATGGGCGTTTTTACCGGCGCTGATTTGCTTGAAGTCCCTGAGGTAACCCTAATAGACCGTTTTGGAAGACTGGGTTATGACCTTTATCGAAAGGCTCGTGGCATCCACAATTCACCAGTCAAATCCAATCGTATCCGTAAATCAATCGGGAAGGAGAAAACCTATGGGAAGATTCTACGTGCTGAGGAAGACATCAAAAAAGAGCTGACTCTCCTATCAGAAAGAGTCGCTCTCAATCTCAGTCAACAAGAAAAAGCTGGAAAAATTGTCATTTTGAAAATCCGCTACGAGAACTTTTCAACTCTCACTAAACGAAAAAGTCTGCCTCAAAAAACACAGGATGCTAGTCAGATAAGCCAAATAGCTCTGCAACTCTATGAAGAGTTAAGCGAAAAAGAAAGAGGTGTCCGCCTATTGGGGATTACCCTGACTGGATTTTAAAACCTTGAAGAGCTGCCCCTTCAAGGTTTTTCTTATACAAATAAACGGACAAAACTGTAAAGTAGCAAGACACTACCAAGCACGATACGGTATTTACCAAAAAGAGTAAAGTCGTGTTTTTTCACATAGCTGGTCAAGAAACGAATAGCGATCATGCTGACCGCAAAGGCGACTCCCATCGCAACCAAGAGCAAAAACAATTGCCCAAAGCTCAAGAGTTGTCCTGCTTTTATAAATTTGAAAATCTTTAATGCACTAGCTCCAAACATAACAGGAATTCCAAGATAGAAGGTAAATTCTGTCACAACTGAACGACTGGTTCCATTTAACAAACCACCAACAATCGTTGCTCCAGAACGGCTTGTCCCTGGTAAAAGGGCAAGAACTTGGAAGAGTCCGATATAGAAAGCTGTCGTATAAGGAAGCTTGTCCAACTCTGTCACACTTGGCTCTATAGCACGCGCTTTATTGCGCTTTTCCAAATAGATAAAGGCAATCCCATAGATAATCAACATGAGAGCAACTGAAACCATATTATGGAAGTGAGTATCAAACCAATCATCAAATTTAAAGACGGCAAGTAAAGGCAAAGTGGCAACCAAGACCTTCAACCACAGTCTCCAAGTCTTACGAACTTCCTGCTTGTCTTTACCCGGTTTAAAGGGATTGAGCTTATTAAAGTAAATCACCATAACCGCCAAAATCGCACCAAGCTGAATCACGACATTAAACATGGACATAAAGACTTCATTTTGATTTTGGTATTGGATAAATTCCTCTGCTAAAATCAAGTGACCTGTACTTGAAATCGGCAGCCATTCCGTAATTCCTTCAACAATCCCGAAGAAGATAGATTTTAAAATTTCAATAAGATACATAGATTACTCCTTTTTCTATCTTCCATTATAGCATATTTTTTCAGCCAGTGATAGCTCTCTTTAAAAGGCGCCGATACTGCCTCCGCCTCCGCCTCCAGAGAAGCCTCCGCCAGAACTTCCACTTCCAGAAGATACGGAGTAGGTACTTGCTGTATTTGCGACACTGGCATAATGGCTCATTTGCGCGCTTGAATGATAAAACATACTATTCCAACCATAAGCTACATATAGATTGATATCTGGATTTTCCACTTTAATCTGATGAACCTTCATCAAATGGCTGACCTTGTCCGCATAGCCAAATAAGGTCGCATAGACCAAGAGGCGATTCCAGACCACAATACTTTCCAATTCAGCCTGATCCAATCTTGCAATCTCACGCAACATATTTTCAAAACTGGTCCAGAGATAGTATACTTCTGCTCCTGCTTCATTTAGGACACCATCACGATTATCTAATCGAAGCTTCCAATAATAGAAAACAGCCAACACCAAACCTAAAAAACCAAGTATTGGCAAGGGGATGTAAAGATATCCATAAACATCCAAACTGTACAAGAACAAACCAAATCCGATAAATAGGGGCAAGATAGTCAAGACCCCCATACCCACTTGCAAGGCCTTTTCCCCACCAGTTAAAGGACGATAATAATCTGGGAGCCCCCAGAAGGAAATTCGTTTTCTCACTCCTTCTTGCATCTGGTTCAATACTTCTTCAAAAGAAGATTTGAGCTGACGCCCCTTTGCTTGAATCCGTTTTTCATCAGAAGCTTTGGCTCTACGATAAAGACTATCAGATACCTTGTAATCCGCAAACAAATTGGAAAGAGTTTCTTCTTTTTTGCCTGAAAAAGCCAGATTTAGACAGTCTTTCTCAAAACTTGACAAACCATCTTCTTTTACTAGCCTCAAACCAACTGCATCTCCTTCTGAAATGATAGAGACATTCCCACGGTCTATCACATCTAGCAAGGTAGCTTGAATAAGTTGGTCAAAGGTGAATTTTCCAGCTCCCTTGACCAAGGGACTCACTTCCTCCAAGGAGGTCGAGTAGACTGCCTCTGATAAAACCATAGGCTCTAATTCCATTGGTGGTTCATAGATACGATGATTTTTGGCATATTTGACCGAAGGAGTGGTCTTTCTTCTATAAATAAAATAAAAGCAAATACTCAATAACAAGGAGATAGAAAGTATCGAAGGGAAGACCCAATTAACGAGTTGTTTACTTTGCTCTTTTTCTTTAAAAATCGAGTCTTCTATCTTATTAAACTCTTCTAAACGATTCCCTTTCAATCCCTGATCCCTAGCGCTAGCAAAATCGGTCCGAGGCCAATAGGCATGTAACTCAACTCCACGTTTAGCCGGAAGATTGTCTAAACGGATAGTATAATCAAGGTTACTCTTTTCAACCGTTCCCTCTCTAAAAAGTTTCCCTGTATGGAAAAAGAGTTTTTCAGCCCCCTTGTCTCCCCTTACATGAAATTCAAACTTCCCAATAGCCCCTGAACTATCTGTCAGAGGTTGCCAATTTAATTCAGCGATATCATCATAAAGGAAAAGCAAATTCTTTAAGTTCCAGATAAGGTCAATTTCAACTGTGTCGCCTTCCTGGCCTGGATTATAGACTTTAACAGTATAACCATCTGCTCCTTCTATCACTTCGCTAGTAACGTCTGCTAGTTCAGCACCATTTTTCGCAGCCTGAACCTTTGGATGAGGATCAATGTCAAATCCACTAGGCATCTTGCCTGCACGTCCAAGTCCCACGATTTGACCCTTAAAGTCCTCCTCAAACTGGTAAACTATCTTCTGTCTAAATTCTGCTGTATTGTCTGCATGAATATACAAATCACCTTGATAAGAGTTTATCTTGAAATCAATGGCAAAAACAGAGAATGGCAGAAGACAAAACAAGCCTAACACCAGTAAGAAAAAAGTTTTTTTCATCAACTAAGCCCCCTTTTTATCTTTGCTATCATTATATCATTTTTTCACAAGTAAGGGCTTACCTATATTGAAAAATAGATTTTTTTTCGATAAAATAGGAGGCAGTTATTTTTTAATAGATTAGAAATAGGAGAAATCATGAGAAAAATATACTTATCTATTTTCACAAGTCTCTTGCTGATGCTGGGACTTGTCAATGTTGCCCAAGCCGATGAATATTTACGCATCGGGATGGAAGCAGCATATGCTCCCTTTAACTGGACTCAGGACGATGATAGCAATGGAGCTGTCAAAATCGATGGGACTAACCAGTATGCTAACGGATACGATGTTCAAATCGCCAAGAAAATCGCTAAGGACTTAGGTAAAGAACCTTTAGTTGTTAAAACCAAGTGGGAAGGTCTAGTCCCTGCCCTTACTTCTGGTAAGATTGACATGATTATCGCAGGTATGAGTCCAACTGCCGAACGCAAACAAGAAATTGCCTTTTCAAGCAGCTACTACACTAGCGAACCAGTTTTGCTTGTCAAAAAAGATTCTGCCTACGCAAGTGCTAAATCTTTGGATGACTTTAACGGTGCGAAAATCACTTCTCAACAAGGTGTCTACCTTTATGACTTGATTGGTCAAATCCCAGGCGCTAAAAAAGAAACTGCCATGGGAGACTTCGCTCAAATGCGCCAAGCACTTGAAGCTGGTGTTATCGATGCTTATGTTTCTGAACGACCAGAAGCTCTGACTGCTGAAGCTGCTAACTCTAAGTTCAAGATGGTTCAAGTAGAACCAGGTTTCAAAACTGGGGAAGAAGATACGGCTATTGCCATTGGACTTCGTAAAGATGACAATCGTATTAGTCAAATCAATACCAGCATTGAAACCATTTCAAAAGACGACCAAGTTGCCTTGATGGATCGTATGATCAAAGAGCAACCTGCCGAAGCTACAACAACTGAAGAGACTAGCAGTAGTTTCTTTAGCCAAGTCGCTAAAATTCTTTCTGAAAACTGGCAACAACTCTTGCGTGGTGCTGGTATCACTCTTTTAATCTCTATCGTCGGAACCATCATAGGTCTCATTATCGGTCTTGCCATCGGTGTTTTCCGTACTGCTCCTCTCTCTGAAAACAAAGCCATTTACGGCCTACAAAAACTAGTCGGCTGGATTCTCAATGTCTACATTGAAATTTTCCGTGGTACACCTATGATCGTTCAATCGATGGTTATCTACTATGGAACTGCCCAAGCTTTCGGGATCAACCTTGACCGCACACTAGCTGCTATCTTCATCGTTTCGATCAACACCGGTGCCTACATGACCGAAATCGTTCGTGGTGGTATCCTAGCAGTTGACAAGGGACAATTTGAAGCCGCAACTGCACTCGGTATGACTCATAACCAAACCATGCGTAAGATTGTCCTACCTCAGGTAGTCCGTAACATCCTACCAGCAACTGGTAATGAATTTGTCATCAATATCAAAGATACATCTGTATTGAACGTTATCTCTGTTGTCGAACTTTATTTCTCAGGAAATACCGTAGCAACTCAAACCTATCAATACTTCCAGACATTTACAATCATCGCCGTGATTTACTTTGTCCTCACCTTCACCGTAACACGTATCCTACGCTTCATCGAACGCCGCATGGACATGGATACCTATACTACAGGTGCTAACCAAATGCAAACGGAGGATTTGAAATAATGACACAAGCAATCCTTGAAATTAAACACCTCAAAAAATCCTATGGTCAAAATGAAGTGCTAAAAGACATTTCACTCACTGTCCACAAGGGAGAGGTTATCTCTATCATCGGAAGCTCTGGAAGCGGGAAATCAACCTTCCTACGCTCTATTAACTTACTTGAAACACCAACTGATGGACAAATCCTTTATCATGGACAAAACGTCCTCGAAAAAGGCTATGACCTCACGCAATACCGTGAAAAGTTGGGGATGGTGTTCCAATCCTTTAACCTCTTTGAAAATCTCAACGTTCTCGAAAACACAATTGTCGCTCAGACGACTGTCCTTAAACGCGAACGTACAGAAGCTGAAAAGATTGCCAAAGAAAACCTTGAAAAGGTCGGCATGGGAGAACGCTACTGGCAAGCGAAACCAAAACAACTCTCAGGGGGGCAAAAACAACGTGTGGCCATCGCTCGTGCCCTTTCAATGAATCCTGACGCAATTCTCTTTGATGAACCAACATCAGCTCTCGATCCAGAAATGGTTGGAGAAGTCCTCAAAATCATGCAAGATCTGGCTCAGGAAGGCTTGACTATGATTGTCGTAACCCACGAAATGGAATTCGCCCGTGACGTCTCTCACCGTGTTATCTTTATGGATAAGGGTGTGATTGCTGAAGAAGGCAAACCAGAAGACCTCTTCACTAATCCTAAAGAAGACCGTACAAAAGAATTCCTTCAACGTTATCTCATACTCAATGAAAATCAAAGAGCAAACTAGGAAGCTAGCCGCAGGCTGTACTTGAGTACGGCAAGGTGAAGCTGACGTGGTTTGAATTTGATTTTCGAAGAGTATCAAATAAAAAGAAAAGGCTGCAGCAATTGTGCAGTCTTTTTGTTATCCTATAAATGAAAAGGCAGACCTTATTCAAGAATCCGCCATTATCCAAAGATTAATCTTCAAATTTTTCATGATTTTTTTCATAGAAATCAATTAAACCTAGAGCCGTTTCAAACGAAATATTTTTTACTTTTGCACGCCCCTGCGCTAGAGCAATGATAGACATTTCACGCGCATTCGTTTCTTTAGAGATACGGTAGCCTGTGATTTTCTTATCACGAACCCAGCCAACAACTGATTCTACTTTTTCAAAGTTTGACTTAGCCATGTCTTTCTCCTATTTTCTTATTTACGATATTTAATTGTATACGCTTTTATGCTTTTTGTCAATAAAAAAACATATATTCAATAAAATAAACGCCCTTATTTTTACTTGCTATCTTATTAAAGCTTATAATATATAGGTTTTTCATTGTCGAAAACAATTTTTATAGTTCTTTAAAACAACTGTATTATTAAATCTTATTTATGTAATAATATTCGTATTTGACAGATGCTGATTCTCGATAATCTAGACATATTTTAATCTTATTTCATATTATTTATTCCACTGTAAAACAAAAAAATTTGACAAAATAATCTTCTGCTCTAAACCATTTCTAACGAGTATTTTTCTCCTTTTAGACTTTTTCATGTCTGCACCAGCATTCAATCATTTGGTCAACTGTACCAGTTATTTACTTTATCAAGTTTACTTTTTATTTCTCCTACCCATTAAAATACGAATAGCTAGGAAACAATAGTATCCTATCTTCCAACATTTTCCACTGTTTTTATCTTCTTAGTATCTTATCACTCTTCTCAGTAACCTCAGTATAAGACATCTCATTAGTATTGATTATTTCTTCTAATTCCTATTATATTTAGAAAAATTTCAGATTAGCTATATATAAAATAGTAGATTCCAAAAACTCCTTACATATAACAAGTAATTTTACTCCCTTACTATAAACTGAACCAAAAAAACATAGGTACTATAATGAATTATGATAGAAATAGCGTAATCGATTTCCTAAGTCCATAGGAATCGCCCCCTTTCTTCATCTTCATTATAGCACCTATACATCAATTGTGCAAATAATATGATATTTTTTTATTAGTCCTCAGACAAGCATATTATAGAGCGTTTCGTTACCATTTAAGTTAATATAAGCTGGATCAAAACCTTCCATTCGACGAATCAAGCCTGCATAATCATGCTTATCTGCTAAGGCAATCCCAATTAATACTGGGCCTGTCCCTTTGCTAGCTCGTTTGATATACTCAAAACGTGTGATATCATCATTGGGTCCCAGGATATCATTTACAAATTCACGCAAAGCTCCTGGACGCTGTGGGAAATTGACCACAAAGTAATGCTTGATCCCATCATAAATCAAGGCACGTTCTTCCATTTCTGGCATACGGTTGATATCATTATTTCCTCCAGAAATGATACAACAAATGGTTTTCCCTTTGATATATTCAGCCAAAACCTCTAAAGAAGCGATACTAGCCGCTCCAGCAGGCTCAGCTACAATCCCTTGCTTAGAGTAGAGGTCAATCAAGGTTTCAGAAATCAATCCCTCATCGACACCTACCAAAGTTTGAACATGTTGGCGAGTTGCATCATAGGTCAATTGACCTACCTTTTGCACAGCAATCCCATCCGCAAATTTGTCAATTTCTTTGAGTTTAACAGGTCCACCAGCTTCAAAAGCAGCCTTCATGGAACGTGCTCCATTAGCCTCTACCCCAATGACTTCAATTTCTGGACTTGTTTCCTTGATATAGGTAGAAACCCCAGCAATGAGACCACCGCCGCCAACAGGGACCAAAACAGCATCAAAATCAATCGATTCTTTTCGAGCCTCTTCTAAAATCTCATAAGCAACTGTCCCTTGACCTGCCTGCACATGAGCATCATCAAAGGGATCAATAAAGGTACGATTTTCAGAAACTGTAAATTCTTGAGCTGCTTTAGCAGAAGCATCAAAGGTATCTCCAACTAGTTTAATGGTTACGAAGTCCCCACCAAAAAAGCGAACTTGACCAATCTTTTGTTGCGGAGTAGTAATTGGCATAAAGATAGTAGCAGGAATCTTCATTTCATTACAAGTATAGGCAACTCCCTGCGCATGATTTCCCGCAGAGGCACAGACTACCCCTCGCTCACGCTCTTCCTTGCTGAGCTGAGAAATAGCATAATAGGCACCACGAATTTTAAAAGAACGAACACGTTGAGCATTTTCCTTTTTCAAATAAATCTTAGCACCATACTTCTCCGATAAATAATGGTCGTAATCCAGTGGGGTATTCACAACCACACCGTTCAAGACTTTATGAGCCTTGATGATATCTTTTGAACTTAACATCAATTTCTCCTAGACTATTTCAAACTTATCGTAATCCATCTTTTAAAAAGAGATGAATTGATTATAAAAGCGAGTTAGTCCCCCAACTCGCCTTCACCTTAATTTCTATCAATTAGTTATAGATTTTGAATGCATCATCGTCGTTTTTACCAACGAATGGCATTGCTTTACGCAATTCTGCACCAACTTTTTCAATTTCAAGGTTAGCTGCTTGTTCTCGGTAAGCAGTCAATTTTGGACGTCCAGCTTTATAGTCATTTACAAAGTCATTTGCAAATTTACCATTTTGGATGTCTGCCAAGACAGCTTTCATATTTTCTTTAACTTGCTCAGTGATTACACGTGGACCTGATACATAGTCACCGTATTCAGCAGTGTTTGAAATTGATTGACGCATTTTCTTAAATCCACCTTCATAGATCAAGTCAACGATCAATTTCATTTCGTGAAGAACTTCAAAGTAAGCCAATTCTGGGGCGTAGCCTGCTTCTGTCAAGACTTCGAAACCAGCTTCGATAAGGGCAGTCAAACCACCGCAAAGTACAGCTTGTTCACCAAACAAATCTTCTTCAGTTTCTTCTTTGTAAGTTGTTTCAAGAAGACCTACACGTGCTGCTCCAACACCTTTACACCAGTCCATAGCAATGTTTTTCGCATTTCCTGTTGCATCTTGGTATACTGCGTAAAGAGCTGGAACACCAAATCCTTCTTCATAAGTACGACGTACCAAGTGTCCTGGTCCTTTAGGAGCACACATGAAGACATCTACATCTGCAGGTACTTTGATAAATTCAAAGTGGATGTTGAAACCGTGAGCAAATCCAACTGCATTTCCAGCTTCCAAGTTTGGAGCGATTTCTGCTTCGTACAATTCTTGTTGGATTTCGTCTGGTGCCAAAATCATGATAACATTAGCCAATTTAGTAGCTTCTGCTACTGTATAAGTGTCAAATCCGTCTTCTTTTGCTTTGTCAAAAGATTTACCTGGACGTACACCGATGATGACATCGCGACCTGAATCACGCAAGTTTTGAGCATGCGCATGTCCTTGTGAACCATAACCGATAACGGCGATTTTTTTACCGTCAAGTGCTGCTACTTTAACATCTTTTTCGTATTCCATTTGAACTGCCATAGTTTTTTCTCTCTTTTCTATTATTTATTGCCTTTTAGGCTGGTTTAACAAATTTAAAATATTTTTATACTCAATGAAAATCAAAGAGCAAATTAGGAAGCTAGCCGCAGGCTGTACTTGTGTACGGCAAGGCAAAGCTGACGTGATTTGAATTTGATTTTCGAAGAGTATTAATCACGGGTAAATCCAGTTGCACCCGTTCGAGCAATATTACGAATACCGTATGGTCGAATGACTCGTAATAGTGCTTCGCTCTTTTCAGCATTTCCTGTCATCTGAATGGTAATCGAGCTTGGCGCTACGTCTACCACTGTTGCACGGAAAGGTTGAATAATCGCTAGAATCTCAGCTCGCTTCTCAGCTGGCGCTGACATCTTAACCAAAATTACCTCGCGCTCCAAATGAGGCTTGTCTGTAATATCACGAATGCGAATCACATCAATCTGACGATTGAGCTGTTTGATAATTTGCTCCACCTCATCATGTGAAGCAACATCAATAATAATGGTGATACGCGATACATTCGGATCTTCTGTTGCTCCAACAGAGATACTTTCGATATTAACCTGACGACGAGACAGGACACCGGTAAAGCGATTGAGGACTCCTGATCGATTCTGTAGTTTTGCTGTTAACATTCTACGCATGGAACTTCACCCCCAACATCTCATGATTACTCTTACCAGCTGGTACCATCGGTAACACCTGTTCCTTACGAGAAATATCTACCTCGATTAGCATAGGAACATTCTCAGTGATGACTTCAAGGTCTTGGGCCAAGGTCTCAGGATTGTCAAACTTATAGTTTTTAATGCCATAAGCCTGTGCCATCAGTTGGAAATCAGGAAGGGTATCAAAGACTGACTCTGACGTTCTACCTTCATAGAAGGATTCCTGCCACTGGCGGACCATTCCAAGTGAGTGGTTGTTCAGCATAACCACCTTGATTGGCACCCTGTAAATGTTCAAAATAGCCAATTCCTGGTTAGTCATTTGGAAACCGCCATCCCCAACAAACAAGACTACTTCCTTATCTGGGTTAGCAATTTTAGCTCCAATTGCTGCTGGAATTCCAAATCCCATCGTTCCCAAACCACCTGAAGTCACTAACTGACGTTCATTTTGGTAGGGATAATACTGAGCTGTCCACATTTGGTGTTGACCAACGTCTGTTACCACAATGGCATCTCCATTCGTCAATTCACCAATTCGTTCAATAACAGCTTGCGGCTGAACCACACGCTCTTTCTTATCATAAGAACGAACGCGGTTCTTGTCTTTAGTGACTTTTTCAATCCATTTCTCAGTATTGTTATGAACTGTTGGTTCTGCCAGTAACATTTGCAAGGCTTTCTTAGCATCTCCAACTACAGGAATATCCGCACTGATAATCTTGCCGATCTCAGCTGGGTCAATATCAATGTGAGCAACCTTAGCATTCTTAGCGAAGGTCTTAGGATTCCCCGTCAAGCGGTCATCGAAACGACAACCAATACTAATCATAAAGTCCGCTTCCGTCATGGCAATATTAGCTGCGAATGACCCGTGCATGCCTCCCATTCCAAGGAAGAGTGGGTGACTCGTTGCAATCGTTCCTTGTCCCAAAAGACTGGTTACCACCGGAATTTGATAGCGTTCTGCAAATTCATTTAATTCTGCAGCAGCTTCAGCATAACTAATCCCACCACCAGCTAGCAAGACTGGCTTTTTAGCCTTGGATAATTGCTTCAAGATTTTCTTGATTTGCATATCATTTGGCTCAAGAGTTGGCTGATAGCTTGGTAGGTTCACTTCTGGTGAATAGATGAAGTCGGTTTCTAAAGCAGATACGTCTTTAGGTAGGTCAATTACGACCGGCCCTGGTCGACCTGTAGTTGCGATATGAACAGCTTCCGTAATGATACGAGGAATATCAGCTGTCTCACGAACTTGATAATTGTACTTAGTGATTGGCATGGTGATTCCCACGATGTCTGCCTCCTGAAAGGCATCCTTCCCAATCCCTGCTCGCGCCACCTGACCTGTAAAGACCAAAAGAGGAACACTGTCGCTCATAGCATCTGCAATCCCTGTAATGGTATTTGTTGCTCCCGGTCCGCTAGTGACGACAGCAACACCCAACTTTCCAGTTGATTTAGCATAACCTTCAGCTTCATGCAGACAGCCTTGCTCATGGCGTCCTAGAATGTGGCGAATGCCTTTAAAATTATATATCGCATCATAAAAAGGCAAGACTGCACCACCTGGATAACCAAAGATGGTATCAATTCCTAAATCACGAAGTGTTTCCAAAACTAGGTCCGACCCCGTCTTAGGAGATTCTAAACTGATTTTCTCCATTGTTCCCCTTTCTCTTCTCTTAAAAATAACTTGTTACTATCATACCATTTTTTCAAAAATTTTCAAGACAAAAGAAGAAATTTTCTGAATTTTCTATTTTAACGTTTATTTATGAATGTTATTTTTGTTTTTATTAAAAAGATACCGATTTCATTATTCAAAAAGAAAAAAGAACTGATTTCTCAGTTCTTCATTAATCTTATTCCACACTAAATAGGTATGGGTAAACTGGTTGTTGGCCTTGGTGGATTTCGACTTCAACGTCTTCGAATTCTTCTGCGATTTCTTGGGCAATTTCATTGGCAAGTTCTTCGCTTCCGTCTTCACCGACATAGAAGGTTACGATTTCACTATCTTCATCCAACATATGTTTCAAGGTTTCTGTCAAGGTTTGGTGCATATCAGGGTTTGACACGAGGATTTTCCCATCCACCATACCTAGATTATCGTTTTCATGGATTTCTAAGCCATCAATGGTTGTATCACGAACAGCTGTTGTGACGCTTCCGCTAACGACATCGCTAAGAGCAGCAGTCATACGCTCTTGGTTTTCTTCGATAGACTTGCTTGGATCAAAGGCAAGAAGACTTGTCAAACCTTGTGGCAAAGTACGAGCTTCCACCACTACTGCTGGTTGCTCCAAAACTTCTGCTGCCGATTGAGCTGCCATGAAGATGTTTTTGTTGTTTGGCAGGAAGATGATGTTACGAGCGTTGACCTGTTCAACAGCCTTGATAAAGTCTTCTGTTGAAGGGTTCATAGTTTGACCGCCTTCGATAACATAATCCACACCTTGAGAACGGAAGATATCTGCTAGACCTTTACCAGCCACCACAGCAATCAAAGCATATTCTTTTTCTTCAGCTGGTTTGCTAACTTGAGCAGCTTCTTTCTCAACCTGTGCTTCGTGTTGGTTACGCATATTGTCAACTTTTACCTTGACCAAGCTACCATATTTGAGACCTTCTTGCATAACAAGTCCTGGATCTTCTGTATGGACATGGACTTTGACGATTTCATCATCATTGACAACAAGGAGAGAATCCCCAAGCTCATTCAAGTAGTTACGGAATTCGTCGTAGTCAAAATCTTTGGCATAGGTTGGACCTTGCTTAAGAGCTACCATGATTTCAGTACAGTAGCCAAAGGTGATGTCCTCAGTCGCTACGTGACCAGCCACAGACTTATGATGCTCTGCATTGATCATCTCACTCATGTTGGCAGGAGTCGCTACAAAGTCCTCAGATGCAATATATTCACCAGTAAGGGCTGAAAGGAAACCTTCGTAGATGAAGACCAGTCCTTGACCACCTGAGTCCACAACGCCAACTTCTTTCAATACTGGAAGCATGTCTGGCGTTTTAGCTAGAGCTGTTTTAGCACCTTCCAAGGCTGCGCGCATGACTTCAACAGCATCATCTGTCTGCTCAGCCTTTTTCTTAGCACCGATAGCAGCCCCACGAGAAACTGTCAAAATCGTTCCTTCAACTGGCTTCATCACTGCCTTATAAGCAACTTCCACACCTGATTGGAAGGCAAGGGCCAAGTCTTGACCTGTTAACTCGTCTTTATCCTTGATGGCTTGTGAAAATCCACGGAAAAGCTGAGACGTAATAACTCCTGAGTTTCCACGCGCACCCATCAAAAGACCTTTGGCAAGAATGCTCGCTACCTCGCCAACTGTAGAAGCTGGCTTATCTGCAACTTCTTTAGCACCATTTTCAATGGTCATTCCCATGTTTGTTCCAGTATCTCCATCTGGAACGGGAAAGACGTTTAATGAATTGACATATTCAGCTTGCTTATTCAAGCGAGTTGATGCAGCCTGCACCATTTCTTGAAATAAGCTAGTAGTAATTTTTGACACGGTTATTCTCCTACAACTTTGATATTTTGAATGTAGACATTTACAGTCTGAGCAGTAATTCCAAGTTGGTTTTCCAAACTAAAACGAACACGCTCTTGAATGTTTTTTGACACTTCGCTAATCTTTGTTCCGTAGCTCAACACGGTATATACATCAACTGCAATACTGCCATCTTCGGCCGCTTTTACGACGACACCTTTGGAATAATTTTCCTTACCTAGAAGGGCTTGGAAATTATCTTTGAGGGCATTTTTACTAGCCATACCGACCACACCAAAAATCTCAGTTGCTGCTCCACCTACGACGGTTGCAATCACTTCATCTGTTAGTTCGATTTGACCATCTTTTGTATTAATTTTTACAGTCATCCTTTTTACCTCAACTAGTTGATACTCTATTTTATCATATTTCAGCCCAAGTGTAAAAGCAGAATACTGTATCAGCGGATATTTACTCTATTTTTCAAATGATTTTATATCTACAGTAAAAGAAAAAAGACCCTAAGGTCTCCTTACTTTTATTATTAAACGCGTTCAACTTTACCTGATTTCAAAGCACGAGCTGAAGCCCAAACTTTTTTAGGTTTACCATCGATAAGAACAGTAACTTTTTGAAGGTTTGGTTTTACGGCACGTTTTGTTTGGTTCATCGCGTGTGAACGGTTGTTTCCTGATACAGTCTTACGACCTGTAAAGTAACATACTTTAGCCATTTGTGTTTTCCTCCTATTAGATCTAATATAGCGGATGTGCTAGCACCACATACCGTACTATGTTATCACACTTTCTTCATTTTTGCAAGGGAATTGGAAGATTTTTTTATTTAACGTAGACAATCCCCAACTTCCCAAAAGCCACTTCACCGCGAATAATCAAGGTTTTGCTGGTTGGGGATAGAGGAGTATCTGCCTTGGCTGCACCAAAGGATGTTTCTACTTTCAAATCGACACGCCAGTGTTGTGGAACATAGACGGTTGCATTTCCGAAAGCAACTTCGATATTTAAAGTTGCAAAATCACCTAACATCTCTGCATTGTCATAGTAGATTTTTGCATTTCCAAAAGCAACTTCTACTTGGTCGTCTACAAGATCTTGATCTTGTTTATAGAAAGTCCCACTTCCAAAAGCGACTTCCTTGTCTGTCAGAATGGTCTTTTCACCGTCATACCACCATTTCTTACCATTCCATGTTCTGTTAGAGTGAGTCAAATAATTAACTCCAAGAACAATTAGAATACTGGCCCAGAACAGTGATTGATTGGGAATCGGTAAAATATCATAAAAGTGGTTAGCAATCATTACTGCTACTAGAGCTGTAAAAACTGCTGAAGTCAGATGACGACGAAGCAAAGCCTCAACTGATTGGTAGGTAAAAAATCCAATACCAATCAAAGGCCAAATGTGCCCTCCTAGAGAAGGGATTCCAAAATTTCCTTGCAATAATACTAAAGCTGCCAATACTAGCAACACAATACCAAATGCTTTCTTTTTCATGTTCTTACCTCATGTTTCTTAGATTTTCTTTTAGGAGGGATTGGTAATGTCGTGAGACATGAACCTCCTTGTGGGTCTGATAAAAGGAAATGGTGCCCGTTCCTGAAAAGGACTTGTCCACCGAATAGATTTGCCGAATATTAGTAATGGTCGACTTGGATACTCGACTGAAATAACGGGGCAGGATAGACTCCAACTCATAGAGTTTAAGCCGAACCTCGTAGGCATCTTTATGGGTATGGGCATAAATCTTGCTACCTTCCGTCTCAAAGAAGAGAATTTCTGACAAGTCTAAGTAGTATTCACCCGTCCCCTTGTAAAAAATCAACCTAGGAGACTTGGACTCTTGCAAGAGGCGCTGTAAATCCGCAATCTCATCCGTCAAAGTCGCTGCCTTGATGACAATTTCAGTTTCCTCTAAATTGCTGTCAATTTCGATTCGTAACTTCATTCCATCTCCTTTCTGACTCTACTATATCAAAGTCAAAATAAGAAAACAAGAGCAAAAAAGCAAGTGGTTACTTTAGACTCGTAAGTGGTTGTAGGACCGTCTTAACTTACAGATCAAAATAGAAAGAAAATCACACCCCACGCAAGACCACAAATATAACCAACTACTACATCCTTGGAATAATGCACTCCCCCTAAGACTCTCACTAGACCAAGGAGAGCTGACAAGACCAATAAGATAACCCCTACAGATAGACTAGCATGTAAGCAAGCCATGGAGATAATGGTTGCTGAAAAGACATGACGACTGGGCATAGACTGACCAGGACTATCTCTGTCAAGCAAGGGTTTAATATCCCATTCCTCATAAGGCCTAGGAGCATTGATTTTCTTACGAATAAAGGATAAAATCACAAAACCTGACGCAGGAACAAACAAGTAGATCCAGACCTGTTTCCCAAGTCCTTCTTGGAAATATGTGGCAGCTAACAAGGTTAGATAAACTATAGGCATAACTACTGTCATGAACCGATTGAAAGTTCTTAACAAGCTCAGAAGAAAGGGCTTATTTCCAATGTTACCAGCAATGTGGTCATACCATTCTTGATAATTTTTCATATATTTTCTCATCACTTACTCAAATTTTATACTCAATGAAAATCCAAGAGCAAACTAGGAAGCTAGCCGCAGACTGCTCAAAGCACTGCTTTGAGGTTATAAATAAAACTGACGGAGTCAGTAACATATACCGAAGCTGACGCGGTTTGAAGAGATTTTCGAAGAGTATTGCTTGCAGGGAAGCACTTGTCTTCTAGTATAGTGCAGAAAAAGAAGGCCGTCAAGCCTTCTTTGAGTTTATTCTTCTGCTTCGTCTTCTGTAAATTGACTGTTGTAGAGGTCAGCGTAGAAACCAGCTTGCATCATTAGCTCGTCATGATTTCCTTGCTCAATGATATTTCCATCTTTCATAACCAGAATAAGATCAGCATTACGGATGGTTGACAAGCGGTGAGCGATGACAAAGGAAGTTCTGCCCTCCATCAAACGATCCATAGCTTTCTGAATCAATTCCTCCGTCCGTGTATCAACCGAAGAGGTTGCCTCATCTAGGATTAGGAGTGGCGCATCTTTCAGCAAAGCACGAGCAATGGTCAAGAGTTGTTTTTGCCCGACAGACAAGGTTACTGTATCGTCCAAGACTGTATCGTAACCATCTGGTAGGGTCATAATAAAGTGGTGAATCCCTACAGCCTTACTAGCTTCAATCACGCGCTCATCACTAATACCTGTTTGGTTATAGATAAGATTGTCTCGGATGGTTCCTTCAAAGAGCCAAGTATCCTGCAAGACCATTGAAAAGGCATCGTGTACTTCCGAACGCTTCATATCCTTGGTATCCACACCATCGATACGGATACTTCCCTTATCAATCTCATAGAACTTCATCAAAAGATTGACAATGGTTGTCTTACCAGCTCCAGTCGGTCCGACAATGGCAACCTTTTGACCTGCATGAGCTGTCGCAGAAAAGTCATGGATAATGGTTCGCTCTGGTGTGTAAGCAAAGGAAACTCGATCAAAGACCACTTGCCCTTTCATATCGCTCAATTGTCTTTCTTTATGGGATTCGTCTCCCATTTCCTCTTCAGCTAGGAATTCGAAGACACGTCCCATGGCTGCACTAGCCTGCTGAAGACTAGTAATCCCTTGGGCAATTTGTGAAAGAGGCTGAGAAAAGATACGAACGTAGGCCATAAAGGCAACGATAATCCCGATACTAATCTGCCCATTTAAGGCCAAGGCTGCACCGACGATAATCACTAAGGCATAGCTAAAGTTCCCAATGAACATCATAATCGGCATCATAATTCCTGAAATAAATTGAGATTTCCAGATGCTGTCATACAGACGATTATTTAATGTCGTAAATTCTTCTTTCGTGCTCTCGATAGCATTGTAACTGGTCACCACATTATGGCCAGAGTACATTTCCTCCACATAGCCATTGACAGCTGCCAAATCTTGTTGCTGACTCTTAAAAAATCCCTGTGATTTGCCCATAAAGACGGACACGAAAACAAAACCAATAAGGGTTGACACAACCGTCACCAAGGCTAAAATCCAGTTCATCCCAAACATGGTTACCAAGACTGCCACGACCAGTAAAGTGGATGAAAGAACTGTTCCCAGACTTTGATTAAGGGACTGGGCTGCAGTGTCAACGTCATTGGTTACACGAGACAAAGTATCCCCCTGAGAGTGTCCATCAAAATATCCCAATGGTAGGCTATTGATTTTCTCTGCAATGGCTGATCTCAAGCGCTCTGAAAAACGTTGAATAGCTGTTGTAAACAGAAAGGCCTGCAAATAATTTGATAGAAGCCCAATTATATAGATGACGGCCAAAAAACTACCAATGGCTGCAACCGCCGCGACATCCACACTTGTTTCCAGACCACTGGCAATAATATTAGTCATCTCCTTGATGCGGGTTGGACCATATACAGTAATGATATTGGATACAATTGTTGCTAAAAAGGCGATTAGAAGGGCAAACTGGAGGCCTGCAAGATAGGGTTTACTCTGTTTCAAAAGAGACATTTTCTTATTTTCCATGTTCCAATTCCTCCTTCGATAGTTGTGAATAGGCAATTTCTTGGTAAACTTCGTTATTAGCTAGAAGTTCCTTGTGGGTGCCTTGCCCCACGACTTTTCCTTGATCCAAGACCAAAATCAAATCTGCATCCATAATCGTTGAAATACGCTGTGCAACAATGAGCTTGGTCATAGACTTGGTTTTCTCTGCTAGCTCTTGGCGTAGGACACGATCTGTCTTGTAGTCCAAGGCTGAGAAGGAGTCATCAAAGATGAGGATTTCTGGCTTCCGAGCCAAGGCACGAGCAATGGCCAGACGCTGTCTTTGACCACCTGAGAAGTTGGTCCCTCCTTGGGCCACTTCTGAGGCCAAGCCCGCTTCCTTGTCTTCGATAAAGTTCTTAGACTGGGCCAATTCCAAAGCCTGCCACATAGCCTGCTCACTAAGCGGTGTTTCTTGACTTTGTCCAAAGTCTAAATTACCCTTGACATCACCTGAAAAGAGAACCGCTTTCTGAGGAATATAACCAACCTTGTTGCGCAAATCTTTCAAGTCATAGTCTTGAACATTGACACCATCCACCAGAATTTCTCCTTCTGACACATCGTAGAAACGTGGAATCAGATTGACCAGAGTTGATTTACCAGAACCTGTTGACCCAATAAAGGCCACTGTTTGACCAGCTTCTGCTCTAAAGCTAACATGCTCAATAACCGCCTCCGAATTTGCCGCATAGCGGAATGTCACATCCTTAAACTCGACCTGACCTTTGAGGTTTTCATCAGCCATTCGCACTTGAGCAGGGTTTTGGATAGAAGAATGCAAATCTAAAACTTGATTAATCCGCTTAGCAGAGACCATAGTTCGGGGAAGAACGATGAAGAGTGCTCCCATGAGAAGGAAGCCCATGACAACCTGCATGGCATAAGACATAAAAACAATCATGTCACTAAAGAGAGGCAGACGCGCTATCGGAGCAGCGTCGTTAATCACATAGGCCCCAATCCAGTAAATCGCCACACTCAAACCACTTGAAATCCCCATCATGATAGGGTTCAAAATAGCCATAAGACGGTTGACAAACAAATTCAAGCGTGTCAATTCATCATTTGCTGCTGCAAATTTTTCATTTTGGTACTTTTCGGCATTGTAGGCGCGAACGACACGAATACCTGTTAAACTCTCACGAGTGATACTGTTCAGTTTATCAGTCAGACTTTGAATCAAGGACTGTTTTGGAAAGGCTAGCGTCATCAAGACTGTCGTCATCAGGACGTTGACAATCACTGCCACAAGTACGGCCCAGAGCCAGTATTCCGAATGACCTAAAATCTTCCCAATAGCCCAGATAGCCATAATTGGACCACGTGTTACCACTTGCAAGCCCATGGTAATCAACATTTGAACTTGAGTAATGTCATTGGTAGTACGCGTCAAGAGGCTAGGAATAGAGAATTTCTTAATCTCCGTCTGCGAGTAATCCAAAACTCGGTTAAAAATATCACTTCTCAACCTACTAGTATAAGAAGCCGCCACTCGGGATGCAAAAAATCCAACTGCAACTACGGATAAGAAGGCAAGAAAGGACATTCCCACCATCATGCTTGCCGGCTGCCACAACTCATCTAAATTAGTACCTTGACTACCTAGCAAATCCGTAATTTTCGAGATATAGGTTGGCACTTCCAACTCTAGATAGACCGAAAAGCAAGTAAAGAGAATGGCTAGTAAAATCATCCCCCATTCTTTTCTACTAATTCGTTTGGCTAATTTCTTCATTCTCTCCTCCTATTCCCTTGATATTTGCCTGTAGTTGACCGAGAACTTTCTCAAAAATCAGTAATTCATCTTCATCAATGTCTTCCATCAACTGCTTGTCTATGCGTTCAAAGAAGGCCTTAACCTGCTGCATTTGAGAACGTGCTTTGTCCGTCAAACGAACAAATTTTGCCCGCTTATCGCTAGGACTCGCCTCCAATTCCACCAAACCATTTTGCACCATACGCTTGACCAAATTACTAGCAACAGACTTGGTAATATTGAGTTCCTGCTCGATATCTTTAATCAAGACCAATTCTTGGTTTTTCTCACGATTATCCAAAAAACGCACAACCTGACCTTGAGGCCCACCCATAAATTCAATACCACAACGTTTGGCTTCCTTTTGCACCATCAGGTGAATCTGATGAGCAAAACGCTTAAAGACTAACATCGGTTTATCCATACTAACTCCTTTCTAACCATCACATTTAGTTCTCCTAGGAACTAAATAAGTTTCCATGAGAACTATTTTACCACTTTGAAAAGAGATGTCAAGAAAAAGTTTCCTAGAGAACTATTTTCTTGATTCAAAAAATCCCAAGTGATTTTTTCACTTAGGATCATGTTCTCTAGGTTAAATTAGAACCCGTCTACGTTTGTGTAGATTTTTTGTACGTCTTCGTCGTCCTCAAGGACGCTGTAAAGTTTTTCAAAGGTTTCAAGGTCATCGCCTGACAATTCCACTTCTGACTGAGGAATCATTTCCAATTCAGTCACTTGGAATTCTTCGACACCTGACTCACGAAGAGCAACGATAGCCTTGTGAAGGTCAGTTGGAGCTGTGTAAACTGTGATTGTACCTTCTTCTGCTTCTACATCATCCACATCCACATCTGCTTCTAGCAATTGCTCAAAGACTGCGTCCGCATCTTCACCTGCAAATACAATAACTCCCTTGTTATCGAAGAGGTAAGAAACAGAACCTGAAGCACCCATGTTTCCGCCGTTTTTACCAAAGGCTGCACGGACATTGGCCGCTGTACGGTTGACATTTGAAGTCAAAGTATCAACAATCAGCATAGAACCATTTGGTCCAAAACCTTCGTAACGTCCTTCTGTAAAGGTTTCGTCTGTGTTTCCTTTAGCCTTGTCCAAAGCTTTATCGATAACGTGTTTTGGCACTTGGGCTTGTTTAGCACGGTCGATAACGAACTTCAAGGCTGAGTTTGATTCCGGATCTGGATCACCTTTTTTAGCTGCTACATAGATTTCTACACCAAATTTTGCATATACTTTAGAGTTAGCTCCATCTTTAGCCGTTTTCTTGGCTACGATATTGGCCCATTTACGTCCCATTAGGAATCTCCTTTTTTCACATTTTAATCTTTCTTATTATAACACAAGTTTTTTCGATTTTCACTAGAGGAAATGGATTTTATTCAGTAAATCGAGCTATGATGACACTTTTGTTGTCAAGATGGCCTTGCCTTCTTTTACCAAAGGATGACGGAAGAGTGAAAAGTACAGTTGGATGGTCATGGCAACCCAGATAAGGGGTTCACAAAGGATAACTCCCTTATAGCCCGCCCAAGGGATAATCAAGACCACAAAAGCGATTTTCCCGATTAGTTCTATAAAGCTAGAAACCAAAGGAAGGACCTTTTGCCCCAAGCCCTGCAAACAATTGCGATAAATCAATAAGAGACTCAAAATAGGATAAAAAGCTGAGCTGATTTGCAGATAGAGACTGCCATTTTCTACCAAGTAGCTATCCGTCGAACTAGCCAAGAAGGAAACCAAGGCTGGACTGGCAAAAAAGAGGAAGATACAAACAAAAACTGCCCAGGATATACTTAAACGACTGCCGATTCGAAGTCCTTGAACAATGCGGTCTGGTCGCTTAGCTCCTAGATTCTGAGAAGCAAAGGTCGTCATTGATGCAGAAATAGCGGTCATGGGAAGAAGGGCGAAGGCCATAATGCGTCGAGCCGCCGTCTGGGCACTAATAATCACTGCTCCAAAAGTATTGACAGAAGACTGTAAAATCACACTGCCGATAGATACAATTGAACTCATCAAGCCCATAGCCAAACCTTGCTCCAAGAGGTCAGCGTATAAGACCTTGTCCCATTTGAAATGTTTCAGCTGAGGTAGAAGTTCTGGAACACTCTTACGGATATAATAAAAGCAGAGAACCGCTGATAAGCCTTGCGAAATGATGGTAGCAAGTCCCG
Organism: Streptococcus mitis; assembly: GCF_000960005.1. Taxonomy (GTDB): domain Bacteria; phylum Bacillota; class Bacilli; order Lactobacillales; family Streptococcaceae; genus Streptococcus; species Streptococcus mitis_CK. The sequence goes on from NZ_JYGP01000002.1 coordinate 1,280,028, forward strand.
CGGATTGAACTCCAAGATGCAATTGTGTAATAAAATAGAGATCCAGAACCACATTAACCAGAGCAGAGAAAATCAGAAAACCAAGCGCAGCCAGACTGTCCCCAATAGATCGCAACAAACCTGCAAAGAGATTATAAGCGAAGCTAACACCGACACAGGTTACAATCATAGAAATATATTGATAGGACTGAGAGAGGATTTCAGCAGGGGTATCTAGGTACTGTAAAAGAGGATACAGACCGACAAATCCCAGCAGCATAACTACAATACTCAAAAGAGCACCTAAAATCCAGGTGGCTGCTACTGCCTCCTTGATTTTAGTGAAATTCCGAGCTCCATAATAGCGGGCAATGACAATTCCCATGCCATTGCCAACACCAAGAGTAAAACCTACAATCAGGTCAAAAATCGCTGTCGTCGCTCCTACTGCAGCCAAGGATTCTTGACCAAGAAATCGCCCAACAATCAAGACATCAGCAGTATTATAGAGCTGTTGAAAAATATTTGATAGCAAGATTGGGAAGGCGAAGCTTAAGAGCGAGGGAAGAATTGGACCATGTATCAGGTCCACTGTTCGTTTTTTATTCATAAGGCTATTATATCAGCTTTCTAGAGGAGCGACAAGAAACAGCAAACTATAGGCAATCTGAAATCTTGAACAAAGAACCGAAAAAGCAGTGGATTTCTCCACTACTTTCACAGCTTATTCTTCAATTTCGATTTCAAGCTCATCGCCTAGGTCAAGTGTAACTTCTTCATTCACAGAGTCTGCTTGAGTTGCTTCATCTTTTTTAGTTTCAACACCTTCTACAGAAGCTTCCTCTCCATCAATCAAACCAAATTGAACACGGACTTGATGGTCAATCTCATCAAAGACTTCTGGGTTATCTGCCAAGTATTTCTTAGCATTTTCAGAACCTTGCCCAATTTTCTCATCCTTGTAAGAGTACCAAGCTCCTGCTTTTTTGATGATATCCAAATCGCTTGCGATTTTCAAGAGCTCACCAGTCTTAGAAATCCCTTCTCCGTACATGATTTCAACGAAGGCTTCCTTAAATGGTGGAGCCACCTTGTTTTTCACGACCTTGATCTTGGTTTCTTTACCGACATTGGTATCTTTTTGGTCACCAGTTCCCTTGATTTGTGTGCTTCCACGAACATCCAGACGCACTGAAGCGTAGAATTTCAAAGCACGTCCACCAGGAGTTGTTTCTGGATTTCCAAACATGACCCCAACTTTTTCACGCAATTGGTTGATAAAGATGGCAATTGTTTTGGTTTTATTGATAGAAGCACCAAGTTTACGCATAGCCTGGCTCATCATACGAGCCTGCAAACCAACGTGGCTATCTCCGATATCTCCATCAATTTCTGCACGAGGTACAAGGGCAGCAACTGAGTCGACCACGACAAGATCTACAGCACCTGAGTCAATCAATTTTCCTGCAATCTCAAGACCTTGCTCTCCTGAATCTGGTTGAGACAAGAGCAATTCGTCAATGTTGACACCAAGGGCCGCAGCATAAGCTGGATCGAGTGCATGTTCCGCATCGATAAAGGCTGCAATCCCACCTTCTTTTTGTGCTTGCGCAACTGCATGAAGGGCAACCGTTGTCTTACCAGATGACTCTGGCCCATAGATTTCAATGATACGTCCCTTAGGATAACCACCTGAACCAAGGGCAATATCAAGAGCCAAAGAACCTGAACTCATCACTTGCACCTTTTGCTCAGCACGTTCACCCAAACGCATGATTGATCCTTTACCAAAGTCTTTCTCAATCAGTTTAAGAGCGTCATTCAAGGCTTTTTCACGTTCAGCCCCGAATTTTTTTGAAATTTCATCTAATTTTTTTGGTTTTTTCGCCATTCTATTCTCCTACATTCTAATGGTCCTCAGACCTATCTACTATTATATCAAAAGTTAGTCACTTAATAAAGCCTTGCGAACTAGGTTAAAGGCATGCATAACAGCAATGTGACGTACATCTGCTCGACTTCTGCCTCCAATATTAACCTTGATGACCTCAGTTCCATGCTCTTGAGCCAAGCCTATGAAGACTGTCCCAGCTGGGTGCCCTTCTAGGCTATCTGGACCTGCCACTCCAGTCAAACTAAGGCCAAAATCAGACTGGGTCTTGATTCGTGCCTGCTCAGCCATCTTCTGAGCTGTAAATTCAGACACCACACCCTGTTCTTCCAAGTCCTTGACAGGAATATCCAACATCTTTGATTTTTCCTCCAGGCTATAGGTCACGAAACCACCCTTAAATATACTTGAAACTCCTGAAAAATCCGCCACAGTAGCTTGGAAAAGCCCTGCCGTCAAACTCTCTGCAGCCGTGATAGTTTTCCCTTGTTTTTTCAGTTCTTCTACCACAATGCTGGCCAAGCTAGCCTCCTCTCCATAACCATAACAGAGGTCTCGTAAAGAAATTCCTTCGAAAGTCTGGCAGTCCAAGATTTGATTTTCCAAGATATCCAGCGCTTGATTCGCCTCTTCTTGACTGCTAGCCTTTGTTGACAGACGCAGAGTGACTTCTCCTGTCTTAGCATAAGGGGCCAAGGTCGGATCTGTTTGATTATCAATCAAATCAGCCAAAATCGTCACCAGCTGACTTTCGCCAATTCCAAAGAAACGAAGAACTCGGGAATACAACTTGCTCCCTGTCATCAACTTGGGTAGAAGTTGGTTTAAGACCATAGGTTTCATTTCACTTGGCGGACCTGGAAGGACGACATAGGTCACTCCATCGACTTCCAATATTCCTCCCACAGCCAGTCCTGTTTCGTTGGGCAGCGGAGTCGCTCCTTCTACAATTTGAGCTTGTCTTTCGTTATTCGGTGTTCGGGCATAGTCTGGTCGCTGGGCAAAAAAGACATCCAACTTCTCCTGCGCCTGAGGATCGAAAACTAATGCTTTCCCTAAGAATTTAGCCAAAGTTTGTTTAGTTAGGTCGTCCTCAGTTGGCCCCAAACCACCTGTTAAAATCACCAGACTGCTACGTTGACTGGCAATTTCGAGCAAAGACAAGAGACGAGCTTCGTTGTCTCCTACAGCCGTCTGAAAATATACGTCTACTCCAATCTCTGCTAGTTTTTCCGATAAAAACTGAGCATTGGTATTAACAATCTGTCCTGTCAAAATCTCTGTTCCAACAGCAATGATTTCTGCTTTCATGTTTCCTCCTACCTATCTATTCGTATTTTTTTGAAAAAATCGCAGGAAATTTCCCACGATTAATTTTTTATTTGTATTAAAAAACGAACTATTCTACTTCATTTGTTACAAAGACACCTTGTTCTTGATTATCCCCATTAGCAACAGGCACCCGTCCAAACAAATCTTCAAATAAGACAACATTTGTTTCAAGCTGAGTGACTTCTTCTTGCCCCAAAGAACGTCGCAATATATTCTGCATTTCCAACATATGCTCTCTAGAAACAATCTGGTAAGAAATGCCTTGCAACATCTCTCCCTCACCCTTCAACTGTTGTGATTCAATGGTTTTAAATGAATCTTTATAGCCCAACAAGCTTGGAATACTTTTTGCAGATAAATCAATGTTGGTTTGCATATTCGTACTTAGGGCTTTTAAAATAGATTGGTAGTGACTGACACTATTCAAACTAAGAACTTTTTCAACAACCTTTTGAATGACTTCACGCTGACGCTTCTGACGTCCGTAGTCTCCTTCTGGGTCTTGATAACGCATGCGGGAATAAACAAGCGCTTCTTCTCCATTTATTGTCTGTTCTCCAACACCGATAGAAATGGTATTAAATTCCTCTTGATCACTAATAGAAATTGGGAAGCCTAGCGTGTTGTTGACGGTTATGCCACCCACTGCATCTACCAATTGTTGCAATCCTTGCATATTAACCATAATGTAGCGATCGATATGGATATTCATCATCTTTTGAATGGTTGAAATAGCTAACTCTGCACCACCACCAGCATAGGCAGCGTTTAACTTCGCTTCTTCAATACTACCATCTTTATGTTGAATTTTAGTCAGGATATCACGCTCCAAACTCAACATCATGGTCTTTTTCGTGTGCGGATTAACTGTCAAAAGAATCATGGAATCACTATTTCCAGCCCATTGATCTGTACGCTCTACATTCCCAGTATCAACCCCCATCAAAAGAATCGTTAAGGGTTCAGTCGCCTCAATAACATTGGTTTCTTCTCCGATTTTTTTATAGGTTTTTGATAAGGTTTGTGTACCTTGCTGATAAATAGTATAAGCAAAAACACCCACACCCAAAACCGTCACAGCTAGAAAAGCTAGCACCATTCCAATAATTTTTTTAACCATATTTCTATTAATCTATCAGCCTACCCATCAGGTAAACATCGATAAATTCCCCTTCTTCTATGTACGCACCGCGCTCTTGTCTACCTTCAATTACAAAGCCATGTTTTTGATATAGATAAACTGCAGCCTGATTACGAGTTTGGACAGTAAGTTGAAGTCGACGAAGAATGCCACTAGCCTGTGCCCATTCTATGACTTCTTCAAGTAACAAACTCCCCAGTCCATTATTCCAATACTTCTGACCAATCACAATAAAGAGATCTCCAATATGACGAACTCTCTTGCGTTGATCAGCTGTGATATTTACAAGACCAGCAATTTCATCATTCAGCAAGGCCAGTAAAGTGATTTGATTTTCCGAGTGAGCCTGTTTATCCAAAAACAACTCCATCTCAGTATCTGTCATCAAAATGCCATTCCTGTCCAGACTGGTAAAATCTGTTTCTACACTGACACGATTTAAAAATGTCACTAATTCAGCCGCATCACTAGGTTCTGCTTCTCTAATGAGCAATTCATACTCCATGTTGAAGCTCCTCTAAGAGTTTTTCTGCACGCAAACCCTTGGCTTTGAAGTTTAATCTGCGACCGTCTTCTTCTTTTAGAATTTCCAATTCTAAATAAGTATCTGGCAAGGCATCACCTAAAAGATGTCCCCACTCGATGACAGTTACCCCACCACCAAAGAGAAACTCATCCAAATCAATAGAATCCGCATCTCCCTCAATACGATAAACATCTAGGTGGTAAAGCGGAAGACGACCTTCATACTCTCTTACGATAGTATAGGTTGGACTCTTAATCATCTGGGAAATCTGTAACCCTTTAGCTAGACCTTTTGTAAAGGTCGTTTTGCCTGCTCCAAGTTCTCCAGTTAGAATTAAAACATCATTCTTTTCTAATAAATAGCCCAAACGTTCACCTAAGGACTGTAACTCTTCTTCGTTTTTAGTGTACATATTTCTATTATACCAAAAAGTTGTCCTTTGTCGAGATATTATCTGTGAATTCCATATTATAAATTGTAAAACTAGAACTATCTCTTTTTTTGTTCTTAAAATAGAAACAGCAAGAAGACAACTAACAAGATATCTCTCATCAAATGACTGTAAAATGAAACTTCCCAGCGAATGACTTTTGGCACCAATAGTCCTAGAAATAGCATTCCCAAGGTAATATAAAAGGTAATGGATAATAGCATCCAAGGATTTCTGAGAAAGATTAGAATAGCTAGTCCACTAATAAAACACATCTCCTTCTTTCCCAAAAACTTTTTCACTCCATTTACATACTTCTGAATCGGCAGAAAAACTAACAAATCAATACCAAATAAGAAAAAGAAACTCGGTAGAAAGGCTTCCACAAACCCTTCTACGGATGTATTTCCTGCAAGGATATGTTCTATGACAATTAAGGCTAAACCCAAAATGTTTACTAAGAGCAACAGACTATACAAGAATTGTTGCTTATCTTCCTTAAAAACTGAATAAGATTGATTTCGCTGTCCACTATAGTAGTTTAGCCCTGCACCAATACTGGCAAGGAGCAACATGCCAACTAAATAATAGAAGCAGTTTTGATTTAACATCAAGGCCCAAGTCGATAAACTTAAACAAGAACAGCTACTAAGACCAAAAAACGTCAGCAATAACAAAACACGAATTTGCTTTTTCATTTTTTCCATCATTCTTCCTCCCTACTTGCTCTTATTATAGGCTAGAAATTCTTACCATTGCTAAAATATTTCTCAACTGTCAGTTTTCTACTCTAAAATGCAAAAAAGTTTGATGCAAGTATCCCTTACATCAAACTTTTATTATTTCTCTTAAAACCAAAGAGCAATTTCTCTCTTAGCTGACTCTTCTGAATCTGAACCATGTACAACATTTTGGATAGCTTGGTTTTCTCCAGCAGCTTTTGCAAAATCACCTCGAATAGTTCCTGGTAAAGCTTCTTCTGGACGAGTTGCCCCCATCATGCTCCGCCAAGTTTCGATTACTTTGGGACCAGAAATGATGCCCACAAGAACTGGTCCTGAAGTCATGAATTCACGAATCGGTGGGTAAAAACTTTGGTCAACCAAGTTCTGATAGTGCTGGTCAATCAACTCTTCTGAAACCTTTGTACGCAACTCCAATTTTTCGATTGTCAATCCACGTTGTTCGATGCGTTTCAACACCTCACCCACTAATCCTCTTTTTACACCGTCTGGTTTAATGATAAAAAATGTTTGTTCCATACTTGTCTCCTTTGTCAGCTTCTTTCTTTTATACTCTTCGAAAATCTCTTCAAACCACGTCAACGTCGCCTTGCCGTATATATGTGACTGACTTCGTCAGTTCTATCTACAACCTCAAAGCAGTGCTTTGAGCAACCTGCGGCTAGTTTCCTAGTTTGCTTTTTGATTTTCATTGAGTATTATTTTACCACATTTCATGGAAAAATGGAGAAAGTTTTCAGAAAAGAGAAAGAGAACCCGAGGGCTCTCTCATTCTCTTTTATTCTACTGTTTCTTCCACAGTTTCAACGGCAGTATCCACAACTACTTCTGTTGTTTCTTCATTTCCTTCTTCCTCTACTGGAGGATTAAGGTATTCTTCTTCGTTGACAGCATGTGGTTCAAGGTTACGGTAGCGAGCCATACCAGTACCTGCTGGGATGATCTTACCGATGATAACATTTTCTTTAAGTCCAAGGAGATGGTCTTTCTTACCACGGATAGCTGCGTCAGTAAGGACACGAGTTGTTTCCTGGAAGGAAGCCGCTGACAAGAAACTGTTGGTTTCAAGTGAGGCTTTGGTAATTCCCATAAGAACTGGTCGACCAGTCGCTGGAACTCCACCTGCGATAAGGACATCTTTGTTGGCATCTGTAAAGTCATTGATATCCATAAGGGTACCCATGAGAAGATCTGTGTCACCTGGATCCATGACACGGACTTTACGGATCATTTGACGAACCATTACCTCAATGTGTTTGTCACCGATTTCTACCCCTTGGCTACGGTAAACTTTTTGTACTTCACCAAGAAGATAAGTTTCAACTGACAAGACATCACGGACTGCAAGGAGACGTTTTGGTTGGATAGAACCTTCTGTAAGAGCAGCACCACGCGCTACTTGGTCTCCAACTTCGACACGCATACGAGCTGTAAATGGAACGACATATTCCCCTTCGCCAGTTTCACCCTTAACAAAGACTTTCTTAGTACGAGTTGATGCATCCTCTTCGATAGCGGTAACTTGTCCTTTAACCTCTGTGATAACCGCTTCCCCTTTAGGATTGCGGGCTTCAAAGATTTCTTGGACACGAGGAAGACCCTGAGTGATATCGGTATTTGAGGCAACCCCACCCGTGTGGAAGGTACGCATTGTAAGCTGTGTACCAGGTTCCCCGATAGATTGGGCAGCGATTGTACCGACTGCTTCACCAACTTCAACCGCATCACCAGTCGCCAAATTGATACCATAACAGTGACGGCAGACACCATGACGAGTGTTACATGTAAATACGGAACGGATAGTGACTTCTTCCACACCAGCATTGACAATTTCACGCGCCTTGTCTTCTGTAATCAACTCATTTGGACCAATGATAACTGCACCAGTTTCTGGATGTTTAACAGTTTTCTTAGTGTAACGACCGTTGAGACGTTCTTCAAGAGACTCGATCATCTCTTTTCCTTCTGCGATAGAGCGAATCAAGAGACCGCGGTCAGTTCCACAGTCGTCCTCACGGATGATAACGTCTTGGGCAACGTCAACCAAACGACGAGTCAAGTAACCTGAGTCGGCTGTCTTAAGGGCCGTATCGGTCATACCTTTACGCGCACCGTGAGTTGAGAAGAACATTTCCAATACCGACAAACCTTCGCGGAAGTTTGAAAGGATTGGCAATTCCATGATACGTCCGTTCGGAGCAGCCATCAGACCACGCATGCCGGCAAGCTGTGAGAAGTTTGATATGTTACCACGGGCTCCAGAGTCCATCATCATAACGATTGGGTTCTTAGGATCTTGGTTGGCAATCAAACGTTTCTCAAGTTTTTCACGGGCAGCACGCCATTCGGCTGTAACAGCATTGTAACGCTCGTCGTCTGTGATCATACCACGACGGAATTGTTTGGTGATTTGTTCTACACGTTTGTGTGATTCTTCAATGATTTCAGCCTTGTCATCAACGACTGGGATATCGGCGATACCCACTGTCAATCCTGCAAGAGTTGAGTGGTGGTAACCGAGGTTCTTCATACGGTCAAGTAGGGCAGAAGTTTCTGTCGTACGGAAACGTTTGAAGATTTCAGCGATGATATTTCCAAGGTTTTTCTTCTTGAATGGGGGGTTGAGTTCAAGTTTGCTGATTGCTTCCTTGATATCTCCACCAAGTGGCAAGAAGTATTTAGCTGGAACACCTTCTGTCAAGTTGGCATTGTTTGGTTCTTGCAAGTATGGTAGACCCTCTGGCATGATGTCGTTGAAGAGGATTTTACCAACTGTTGTAAGCAAGACCTTGTGTTTTTGCTCTTCTGTCCAAGGCTTGTTGAGGCTGTCTGTTGCGATACCAACACGTGAGTGAAGGTGAACATAACCATTACGGTAAGCCATAACCGCTTCGTCACGGTCTTTGAAGACCATTCCTTCACCTTCACGACCAGCTTCTTCCATAGTCAAGTAGTAGTTACCCAAAACCATGTCCTGAGATGGAGTAACAACTGGTTTACCATCTTTCGGGTTCAAGATATGCTCAGCAGCGAGCATCAAGATACGAGCTTCTGCTTGGGCTTCTTCTGAAAGCGGTACGTGGATGGCCATTTGGTCCCCGTCAAAGTCGGCATTGTAGGCTTCACAGACAAGTGGGTGCAAGCGAAGGGCCTTACCATCAATCAAGACTGGCTCGAAGGCTTGGATACCCAAACGGTGAAGGGTCGGTGCGCGGTTCAAAAGTACTGGGTGTTCTTTAATTACTTCTTCAAGAATATCCCAGATACGCTCATCTCCGCGTTCCACCAAACGTTTAGCTGCTTTGACGTTTTGCACGATATCACGGGCAACAATTTCACGCATCACGAATGGTTTAAAGAGCTCGATTGCCATTTCACGTGGCACACCACATTGGTACATCTTAAGAGTTGGACCAACGGCGATAACGGAACGTCCTGAGAAGTCAACACGTTTACCGAGCAAGTTTTGACGGAAGCGTCCTTGTTTACCTTTAAGCATGTGGCTCAATGATTTCAGTGGACGGCTACCTGGCCCTGTGATTGGACGACCACGACGACCATTGTCAATCAAAGCGTCAACCGCTTCTTGAAGCATACGCTTCTCATTTTGAACGATGATACCTGGTGCATTCAACTCAAGCAAACGAGCCAAACGGTTGTTACGGTTGATAACACGGCGGTAAAGGTCGTTCAAGTCAGATGAGGCAAAACGGCCACCATCCAACTGCAACATTGGACGAAGATCTGGTGGAATAACTGGAAGGATGTTGAGAATCATCCATTCAGGTTTGTTTCCAGACTTATAAAAGGCATCCAAAACATCCAAACGACGGATGGCTTTGACACGTTTTTGTCCAGTAGCTGTTTTCAACTCTTCTTTGAGTTCAGCAATTTCTTTTTCAAGATCTACTTGTTTCAAAAGGTCTTGGATAGCTTCGGCACCCATCTTGGCAACGAACGATCCATAACCATACTCACGCAAGCGCTCACGGTATTCGCGCTCTGTCATGATAGACTTGTGCTCAAGTGGTGTATCCTTAGGATCAATAACCACATAAGCTGCAAAGTAGATAACTTCCTCGAGGGCACGAGGGCTCATATCAAGGGTCAAGCCCATACGGCTTGGAATCCCCTTGAAGTACCAGATGTGAGATACAGGAGCTTTCAATTCGATATGTCCCATACGCTCACGACGAACTTTTGTACGCGTTACTTCAACCCCACAACGGTCACAAACAATTCCTCTGTAACGAATGCGTTTGTACTTACCACAAGCACATTCCCAGTCTTTTGTAGGACCAAAGATAACTTCATCAAAGAGTCCTTCACGTTCTGGCTTCAAGGTACGGTAATTGATTGTTTCAGGTTTTTTGACTTCTCCATAAGACCATGAACGGACTTTGCTTGGAGAAGCTAGGGTGATTTGCATACTTTTAAAACGATTTACATCAACCACTATTTCTTCCCTTTCTATTCTAAGTGAACTGCTTATTCTTGTTCAGCAGCTTCTTCTGTTGCTTCCGCTTTTGTTGCTTTCTCAGCTTCTTCAGCTTCAAAGGCTGCTTTAGCCTCTTGTGCTGCTTTTTCGCGGGCTTTTTCAAGGTCATCTACGTGGATGACATCTTCGTCCATTCCTTCATCCAAGTCGCGAAGTTCCACTTCTTGGTCATCTTCGTCTAGGACACGCATGTCAAGACCAAGAGATTGCAATTCTTTGACAAGAACTCGGAAGGATTCTGGAACACCTGGTTTTGGAATTGGTTTTCCTTTTGTAATGGCTTCATAAGCTTTCAAACGTCCATTGATATCGTCAGACTTGTAAGTCAAGATTTCTTGAAGGACATTTGATGCACCGTAGGCTTCAAGAGCCCAAACCTCCATCTCACCGAAACGTTGTCCACCAAACTGAGCTTTACCTCCAAGTGGTTGTTGAGTAACGGTTGAGTAAGGTCCGACTGAACGCGCGTGCAATTTATCATCAACCATGTGGTGGAGTTTGATCATGTACATGACTCCGACAGAAACACGGTTATCAAATGGTTCACCAGTACGGCCATCGTAAAGGATCGTTTTGGCATCGCTATCCATACCTGCTTCTTTAACAGTTGACCAAAGGTCTTCAGAACTTGCTCCGTCAAAGACTGGTGTTGCGATGTGAATACCAAGAGTACGAGCAGCCATACCAAGGTGAAGCTCCATAACCTGACCGATATTCATACGTGATGGCACCCCAAGTGGGTTCAACATGATATCGACTGGAGTTCCGTCTGGAAGGTAAGGCATGTCTTCTACAGGAACGATACGAGAGACAACCCCTTTGTTTCCGTGACGTCCGGCCATCTTATCTCCGACCTTAATCTTACGTTTTTGAGCGATGTAGACGCGAACCAGCATGTTAACACCTGATTGCAACTCATCTCCATTTGCACGTGTAAAGATCTTAACATCACGAACGACACCATCGGCACCGTGTGGTACACGAAGAGAAGTATCACGCACTTCACGAGATTTATCTCCGAAGATAGCGTGCAAGAGACGTTCTTCAGCTGAAAGGTCTTTCTCACCCTTAGGTGTTACTTTACCTACAAGGATATCGCCTTCTTTAACCTCAGCACCGATACGGATAATACCCATTTCGTCAAGGTCTTTAAGAGCATCTTCCCCAACGTTTGGAATTTCACGAGTAATTTCTTCAGGCCCAAGCTTTGTATCGCGTGTTTCTGATTCGTATTCTTCAAGGTGGACAGATGTGTAGACATCGTCTTTAACCAAGCGTTCGCTCATGATAACGGCATCCTCGAAGTTGTAACCTTCCCAAGTCATGTAGGCAACGATTGGGTTTTGTCCAAGCGCCATTTCTCCATTTTCCATAGAAGGTCCGTCAGCAATGAAATCGCCTTTTTCAACGACATCTCCAACTTTTACGAGAGTGCGTTGGTTGTAAGCAGTACCTGAGTTTGAACGACGGAATTTTTGGATGTGGTAAACATCCAATGAACCATCTTCACGACGAACTTCTACCTTGTCAGCATCTGCGTAAGTAACTTTACCATCATACTGAGCAATCACAGCAGCTCCTGAATCGTGGGCTGCTTGGTATTCCATACCAGTACCAACGTAAGGTGCTTTAGGATTAATCAATGGTACAGCCTGACGTTGCATGTTGGCTCCCATGAGGGCACGGTTGGAGTCATCGTTTTCCAAGAAAGGAATACATGCTGTCGCAACGGCAACTACCTGTTTTGGTGATACGTCCATATAGTCAACAACATTAGCTGGATACTCTTGGTTGACCCCTTGGTGACGTCCCATGACAACTTTCTCAGCAAATGTTCCATCTTCATTCAGACGAGAATTAGCCTGTGCTACAGTATATTCATCTTCTTCATCGGCTGTCAACCAAACGATTTCGTTCGTAACAACACCTGTTTCACGGTCAACTTTACGGTATGGTGTTTGAACAAAACCATATTTGTTCAAGTGTCCGTAAGATGACAAGTTATTGATCAAACCGATGTTAGGTCCTTCAGGTGTCTCGATTGGACACATACGGCCATAGTGAGTGTAGTGCACGTCACGTACTTCATATCCAGCACGGTCACGTGTCAAACCACCAGGTCCTAAGGCTGACAAACGGCGTTTGTGAGACAACTCAGAAAGTGGGTTGTGTTGGTCCATGAACTGTGACAACTGTGATGAGCCAAAGAATTCTTTAACCGCAGCTGTTACAGGACGGATATTGATAATTTGTTGTGGTGTCAAGACTTCGTTGTCCTGAACAGACATACGTTCACGGACATTACGTTCCATACGAGAAAGTCCAAGACGTACTTGGTTGGCAAGCAATTCACCAACCGCACGGATACGACGGTTCCCAAGGTGGTCGATATCATCTACACGGCCAAGTCCTTCAGCCAAGTTGAGGAAGTAACTCATCTCAGCAAGAATATCTGCAGGAGTGACGATACGAACCTTGTCATCTGGATTGGCATTACCAATGATGGTTACAACACGGTCTGGATCCGTTGGTGCAACAACCTTGAACTTTTGAAGAACAACAGGCTCAGTCACAACGGCTGCATCATTTGGAATGTAGACAATCTTATTCAAATCACCATCCAAATGGCTTTCAATGCTTTCAATCACACTACGAGTCATGATTGTTCCAGCTTCTACCAAGATTTCTCCAGTTTCAGGATCTACCAATGGCTCTGCAATGGTTTGGTTGAGCAAACGTGTTTTAACATTGAGTTTTTTATTGATTTTGTAACGACCAACAGCTGCCAAGTCATAACGACGTGGATCAAAGAAACGAGCCACAAGCAAGCTACGTGAGCTTTCAGCAGTCTTAGGCTCACCTGGACGAAGACGTTCGTAAATTTCTTTCAAGGCTTCGTCGGTACGAGAGTCCATTGGGTTCTTATGGATATCTTTTTCAACAGTGTTGCGAACCAATTCGCTGTCACCAAAAATATCAAAGATTTCATCATCACCTGAGAAACCAAGCGCACGAACCAATGTCGTAAATGGAATCTTACGAGTACGGTCGATACGAGTGTAGGCGATATCTTTTGAGTCACTTTCAAGTTCCAACCAAGCTCCACGGTTAGGGATAACAGTTGAACCGTAGCCCACTTTACCGTTTTTATCAACTTTATCGTTAAAGTAAACACCTGGTGAGCGGACCAACTGAGATACGATGATACGTTCACCACCATTGATGATGAAAGTACCCATTTCTGTCATGATTGGGAAATCACCAAAGAAAACTTCTTGAGTTTTGATTTCGCCTGTTTCTTTATTGATCAAGCGGAAGGTTACAAAAATTGGTGCTGAGTAGCTAGCATCGTGGATACGAGCCTCTTCTAGCGTGTATTTTGGTTCCTTGATTTCATATCCAACAAATTCCAACTCCATTGTGTCTGTGAAGTTTGAAATTGGCAATACATCTTCAAACACTTCCTTAAGACCATGGTCTAGGAAATCTTTGAATGAGTCAGTTTGAATTTCAATCAAATTTGGTAAGTCAAGAACTTCTTTGATTCTTGAAAAACTACGACGGGTACGATGTTTCCCGTATTGAACGTCATGTCCTGCCAAGATGATTCTCCTTTGTAAATAAGTTCCAAGCCTTGTCAATCAGGCTTTTCTAATCGTCATATGGTTTTAAAAACCCCTATCACCGTGTCCCTTTGATAAATTTTCAGAATCTTTAAGTCTTTGTTACAAGTACTCAAAATCCTGAAAAAAAGCACAAAAAGAGCAGCTAAATCTGACTTTTTCAGAAGATTTAACTGCTGTGAGTCTTGTCTGGACAATATTTCAGACAAAACCTACGACAAATGATTACTCATATTATACCCTATTTAGCTAGATTGTTCAAGGGGATTGACGAATTTTTGACAAAATCTTTTCCTATAAGAAAGACTGGCTGAATCATAACAAAATTTGTTGCGATTTTTCTTTTAGTTTAATTTTAGGAAAACGCTTGCATATTGTTTTACTACGTGCTATACTGATAAAGAAATTCATTTATAGGAGATTGATTATGAAAAGAACACCATCTCACACTGAGAAAAAAATGGTTTACAGCATCCGTTCCCTCAAAAATGGAACTGGTTCTGTCCTTATTGGAGCAAGCCTTGTCCTGCTTGCCATGGCTACACCAACTATCTCAGCAAACGAAAATACTACAAGCAATAAGGGAACTAGTAATGAAACTACTACTGCCCTTGCACAACCTCTTACTGATACAGTAGTTAACTCTGGTAAGAACGAAAGTGATATTTCTTCGCCTAATAATGCAAACGCTTCCCTAGAGAAAACAGAAGAAAAACCTGCAACAGAGGCAACCACTCCTGCTGCAACCCCAGCCGATTCAGCACCACAAACCGGGCAAGATCGTTCAAGTGAACCAACTACTTCTACGAGTCCAGTAACAACTGAAACTAAAGCAGAAGAGCCAATCGAAGACAACTACTTCCGTATCCATGTCAAAAAACTTCCTGAAGAAAACAAGGATTCTCAAGGGCTATGGACTTGGGACGATGTTGAAAAACCATCTGAAAATTGGCCAAACGGAGCCTTGTCCTTCAAGGATGCCAAAAAAGATGACTATGGCTATTACCTAGATATCAAATTAAAAGGAGAGCAAGCCAAGAAAATTAGCTTCCTCATCAATAATACAGCTGGGAAAAATCTGACCGGCGATAAATCGGTAGAAAAACTGGCACCAAAGATGAATGAGGCTTGGTTGGACCAAGATCACAAGGTTTTCTCTTACGAGCCACAACCTGCAGGAACTATTCGCGTCAACTACTACCGTACAGATGGCAACTATGAGAAAAAATCTCTCTGGTACTGGGGAGATGTGAAAAATCCAAGTAGTGGTGAATGGCCTAACGGAACAGACTTTACGGCTACAGGCAAATATGGTCGCTATATCGATATTCCACTCAAAGATGCAGCTAAAGATCTTGGATTTTTATTACTAGACAGAAAGAAACAAGGAGACGATGTGAAAATCCGTAAAGAAGATTATAAGTTCACAGATTTGAAAAATCATAGCCAAATTTTCCTAAAAGATGATGACGAAACCATCTACACCAACCCCTACTATGTGCACGATATCCGCATGACAGGAGCTCAACACGTAGGAACTTCTAGCATTGAAAGTAGTTTTTCAACACTTGTCGGTGCTAAAAAAGAAGATATCCTCAAACACTCCAACATCACTAATCACCTAGGAAACAAAGTAACTATCACCGATGTTGCAATCGATGAAGCTGGTAAGAAAGTGACCTACAGCGGAGATTTCTCAGATACAAAACATCCATATACTGTTAGCTACAATTCCGACCAATTCACTACCAAAACAAGCTGGCGCCTTAAAGATGAGACTTACAGTTATGATGGCAAACTTGGAGCTGACTTAAAAGAAGAAGGAAAACAAGTTGATTTAACCCTTTGGTCACCAAGTGCTGATAAGGTTTCTGTTGTTGTCTACGACAAGAATGACCCTGACAAAGTAGTTGGAACTGTCGCTCTTGAAAAAGGGGAAAGAGGAACTTGGAAACAAACTCTAGATAGCACAAACAAATTAGGAATCACAGATTTCACTGGATACTATTATCAATACCAAATCGAGCGTCAGGGTAAAACTGTTCTTGCACTCGATCCTTACGCTAAGTCTCTCGCTGCTTGGAATAGTGACGATGCCAAGATTGACGATGCCCATAAAGTGGCTAAAGCTGCCTTTGTAGATCCAGCCAAACTAGGACCTCAAGACTTAACTTATGGTAAGATTCACAACTTCAAGACTCGTGAAGATGCCGTTATCTACGAAGCTCATGTGCGTGACTTCACTTCAGATCCTGCCATTGCAAAAGACTTGACCAAACCATTTGGTACCTTTGAAGCCTTTATCGAAAAACTAGACTACCTCAAAGACTTGGGTGTGACCCACATCCAGCTCCTTCCAGTCTTGTCTTACTACTTTGTCAATGAATTGAAAAACCATGAACGCTTGTCTGACTATGCTTCAAGCAACAGCAACTATAACTGGGGATATGACCCTCAAAACTACTTCTCATTGACTGGTATGTACTCAAGCGATCCTAAAAATCCAGAAAAACGAATCGCAGAATTTAAAAACCTCATCAACGAAATCCACAAACGTGGCATGGGAGCTATCCTGGACGTAGTTTACAACCATACAGCCAAGGTCGATCTCTTTGAAGATTTAGAACCAAACTACTACCACTTTATGGATGCTGATGGGACACCTCGCACTAGCTTTGGTGGTGGACGCTTGGGAACAACCCACCATATGACCAAACGACTCCTAGTTGACTCTATCAAATATCTAGTTGATACCTACAAAGTAGATGGATTCCGCTTCGATATGATGGGAGACCATGATGCCGCTTCTATCGAAGAAGCGTACAAGGCTGCACGCGCCCTCAATCCAAACCTCATCATGCTTGGTGAAGGTTGGAGAACCTATGCTGGTGATGAAAACATGCCTACTAAAGCTGCTGACCAAGATTGGATGAAACATACCGATACTGTCGCTGTCTTTTCAGATGACATCCGTAACAACCTCAAGTCTGGTTATCCAAACGAAGGCCAACCTGCCTTTATCACAGGTGGCAAGCGTGATATCAACACCATCTTCAAAAATCTCATTGCTCAACCAACCAACTTTGAAGCTGACAGCCCTGGAGATGTCATCCAATACATCGCAGCCCATGATAACTTGACCCTCTTTGACATCATCGCCCAATCTATCAAAAAAGATCCAAGCAAAGCTGAGAACTATGCTGAAATCCACCGTCGTTTGCGACTTGGAAATCTCATGGTCTTGACAGCTCAAGGAACTCCGTTTATCCACTCCGGTCAGGAATATGGACGTACTAAACAATTCCGTGACCCAGCCTACAAGACTCCAGTAGCAGAGGATAAGGTTCCAAACAAATCTCACTTGTTGCGTGATAAGGACGGCAATCCATTTGACTATCCTTACTTCATACATGACTCTTACGATTCGAGTGATGCTATTAACAAGTTTGACTGGACTAAGGCTACAGATGGAAAAGCATATCCTGAAAATGTCAAGAGCCGTGACTATATGAAAGGTTTGATTGCCCTGCGTCAATCTACAGATGCCTTCCGACTTAAGAGTCTCCAAGATATCAAAGACCGTGTCCACCTCATCACTGTTCCAGGCCAAAATGGTGTGGCAAAAGAGGACGTGGTAATTGGCTACCAAATCACTGCTCCAAATGGGGATATCTACGCAGTCTTTGTCAATGCTGACGAAAAAGCTCGCGAATTTAATTTGGGAACTGCCTTTGCCCACCTCAGAAATGCTGAAGTCTTAGCAGATGAAAACCAAGCAGGACCAGTCGGAATTGCCAACCCGAAAGGACTTGAATGGACTGAAAAAGGCTTGAAATTAAATGCCCTTACAGCCACTGTTCTTCGAGTCTCTCAAGGCGGTGCAATTGTCGCCCCAGCTATGGAAGAAAAACCAGAATTTGACCTTTCTAGCTTAAAACAAGAACACGGTCAAAATAACAGCCAAGACAATATGTCAAACCGAGTAGTCAAACCGGAACAACAAACTCCAGCTCCACAAACTAAACCTGATTCTGCAAAACCAGATACAAAAGTAGCTGATGCGGAAAATAAACCTAGCCAAGCTACAACTGATTCACAAACTTCACAACCAACACAAGAAGCACAAGCATCATCTGTAAAAGAGGCGGTTCAAAACGAATCGGTAGAAAACTCTAGCAAGAAAAATACTCCTGCTCCCCTAGCTAAACAAGCTGAACTTCCAAATACAGGAACCAAAAACGATAACAAACTCCTGTTTGCAGGAATTAGTCTCCTCGCCCTTCTAGGTCTCGGGTTCTTGCTAAAAAACAAAAAAGAGAACTAAACTAGCCCTCCTATAGAACAATCCCCCAAGCCTTAACGCTCGGGGGATTGATTTTTGTACAATATTTATTGTCCTAATCAACTCGATTAGGATTTTTTATTAAGCCTCTTTCATGGCAAAATAAGCCCGTACTTTGGGTACAACTTGTGTGCCGAAGAGTTCAATAGCTCTCAGGACTTGTTCATGAGGCATGGAGCCAAGCGGTAGATGGAGCATGAAGCGGTCGAAACCTAAGTCTTCAATCATGCGAATCAATTTTTCTGCCACCTGATCTGGATTGCCCACAAACATGGCGCCATTTGGCCCAACTTGCTCCAAATATTGCTCATAACGCAATTCCTGCCAGTGCGGACGGTCTTTGGAAATAGCATCCACCACTTGCTTGGTCGGATGGAAATATTCTTTCACAGCCTGCTCTCCACCTTCAGCAACCCAACCCCAAGAATGGGCCCCAACCTTTAGTTCATGACTGGCATGGCCCGCTTCGCTCCCAATCTCACGATAAGCCTGAATCAACTTTTTAAAATAACGCGGATTGCCACCAATAATAGCATAAACAATCGGTAGACCAGCCTGAGCAATCTTCACAGTTGATTCGACATGACCACCTGTCGCTATCCACAAGGGCAATTTGTCCTGAACTGGACGAGGATAAACTTCTTTGCCAGAGATTGTTTGGGTCAATCGACCTTGCCAATCTAGTTTTGTCTTTTCATTGACTAATTGAAGCAAGTCTAATTTCTCATCAAAAAGAGCTTCGTAGTCTTTCAAATCATAGCCAAACAAGGGAAAAGATTCCGTGAAAGAACCCCTTCCGGCCATAATCTCCGCACGTCCATTTGACAAAGCATCAATAGTGGCATACTGTTGGAACAAACGAATCGGATCCATGCTCGAGAGAATGCTGACTGCACTGGTCAAACGAATCTTCTTGGTATTGACTGCCCCAGCTGCCAGAACAATCTCTGGCGCAGATATCGCAAAATCCGCTCGATGGTGCTCACCAATCCCATACACATCCAAACCAACCTTGTCAGCCAGTTCAATCTCTGCCAGCAACTGGCGAATGCGTTCAGCATGACTGTAAGTTTGCCCAGTCCCTTCAAGCTCCGTTGTTTCTCCAAATGTTGAAATTCCCAATTCTACCACAGTGATTCTCCTTGTCTATTCCGGTCCTTCATTTTGAAAAATTATTCTAACACGAATCTTGAGTACAAGCAACCGATTTGCTCACAAGAAAAAGCCTAGATAACTAGACTTTTTAAGCTTATTCTACCGTTACTGACTTAGCAAGGTTACGTGGTTTGTCCACATCAAGCCCACGGTGGAGTGTTGCAAAGTAAGCGACTAATTGCGTTGGCACGACCATTGAAATTGGTGAGAGGTAAGGGTGTGCAGTCGTAAGGACGATATCATCTGTATCTTTGGCAACATTTTCTTCTGCAATAGTGAGAACCTTGGCACCACGGGCTGCCACCTCTTGGATATTTCCACGAGTGTGGTTGGCAAGGACTGGATCTGACAAGAGAGCCAAAACAGGCGTTCCTTCTTCAATCAAGGCAATAGTTCCGTGCTTGAGTTCTCCTGCCGCAAAGCCTTCACACTGGATATAAGAAATCTCTTTGAGTTTAAGGCTTGCTTCCATAGCTACGTAGTAATCTTGACCACGCCCAATATAAAAGGCGTTGCGAGTTGTTTCAAGAAGCTCACGAACCTTGGCTTCAATGGTTTCTTTCTCTGAAAGAGTTGATTCGATAGACTGAGCTACGATTGACAACTCATGAACCAAGTCAAAGACTTGCGCTTTAGCATTGCCATTTGCTTCTCCTACTGCTTTTGCAAGAAAAGCAAGGGCTGCAATTTGTGCTGTATAAGCCTTTGTTGATGCTACGGCAATTTCAGGACCTGCATGAAGGAGCATGGTATGATTGGCTTCACGTGAAAGAGTTGAACCTGGTACGTTTGTCACTGTCAAGCTTGGGATTCCCATTTCATTAGCCTTGACCAAAACCTGACGGCTATCCGCCGTTTCACCAGACTGACTGATAAAGATGAAGAGTGGTTTCTTGCTGAGAAGTGGCATACCGTAACCCCACTCAGATGAAATTCCAAGTTCAACTGGTGTATCTGTCAATTCTTCCAACATTTTCTTAGAAGCAAATCCTGCGTGGTAAGATGTCCCAGCTGCAAGGATGTAGATACGGTCTGCGTCTTGAACAGCCTGGATGATAGCTGGGTCTACTACTACTTGACCAGCCTCATCTGTGTAGGCTTGGATTAGTTTACGCATAACAGTTGGTTGCTCGTCAATTTCCTTAAGCATGTAGTAAGGGTAAGTTCCTTTACCGATATCTGACAAGTCTAGCTCAGCAGTGTAGCTAGCACGCTCACGACTATTACCATCATAGTCTTGAACTTCCACGCTATCAGCCTTGACGATTACCAACTCTTGGTCATGAATTTCCATGTATTGGTTGGTCTCACGAATCATAGCCATCGCATCTGAGCAGACCATGTTATAGCCTTCTCCAAGACCAATCAAAAGTGGTGATTTATTTTTAGCTACGTAGATGACTTCAGGATCTTGTGAGTCAACCAAGGCAAAAGCATAAGAACCACGGATGATGTGAAGAGCTTTTTTGAAGGCTTCAAGAACAGAGAGACCTTCTTCTTCCGCAAATTTTCCAATCAAGTGAACAGCGATTTCAGTATCTGTTTGCCCCTTAAAGTGGTGACCTGCAAGGTATTCTTCCTTGATTTCAAGGTAGTTCTCAATGACCCCATTGTGCACCAAAACAAAACGTTCAGTCTCAGAGCGATGTGGGTGAGCATTGTCTTCCGTTGGTTTTCCGTGAGTAGCCCAACGAGTATGTCCGATACCCGTTGTCCCCTCAACACCAGCTGTCTTAGCAGACAATTCTGCGATACGACCAACAGCCTTCACCAAGTGGTTTTCAGCACCACCTAGGACAAAAATCCCCGCAGAATCATAGCCACGGTATTCGAGCTTTTCAAGCCCTTGAATCAAAATATCAGTTGCATTTGTGTTTCCAACAACACCAACAATTCCACACATAGTATATACGACACAGACCAGCTGTGCTTTCTCCTTAAAATTGGTATAGTCTAATTCCTCTTTTATAGAATCAGCAAAAACAGTATATACTTGTTTCTTTCACTTGTCAAGAGTAAAAATTGGTATAGTTCAAATTACTCTCCTGTAAGCAAAAGACTCTGACCAATTAGGATAATCAGTCAGAGTCCTTTTTAAAATCCATTATTATCGCTTAATTCCTTGAACCAGTGCCCTGATTTCTTCAGACGACGTTCTTGCGTTTCCAAGTCTAATTCGACCAAGCCATAGCGATTTTTATAGCTATTGAGCCATGACCAGCAATCGATAAAGGTCCAAATCAAGTAGCCCTTACAATTGGCTCCGTCTTCAATGGCACGGTGAA
This sequence comes from Streptococcus mitis, assembly GCF_000960005.1. Classification (GTDB taxonomy): domain Bacteria; phylum Bacillota; class Bacilli; order Lactobacillales; family Streptococcaceae; genus Streptococcus; species Streptococcus mitis_CK. The sequence continues at coordinate 1,301,973 of NZ_JYGP01000002.1, forward strand.
GTTCGCGAAGATGACCTTTTACAAAGTCAATACGGTAATCATCTTGAATCATTCCATTCTCACGGAATTTTTCTTCCCCTTCAACACCCATACCATTCTCTGTCAACATCCACTCGATATTACCATAATTTTCCTTGATATTTTGGGCAATGTCATAAATCCCTTGCTCATAAATCTCCCAGCCACGATGAGGATTGATTTTACGTCCAGGCATCACATAAGGCTCATAAAAATGTTCTGGCAAAAGAGGACTCTCTGGATGCTTAGCAAATCGAGGAGCCATAACACGCAAAGGTTGATAGTAGTTGACACCAAGGAAGTCCACAGTATTGTCACGAATGATATCCAACTCCTCCTCTGTAGCATCAGGCAAGAGACCGTATTCATGTAAGATTTCTACCAACTCCTGTGGATAAGTCCCCAAAACAGACGGATCTAAGAAAGATTGGGCCTGAAAAAGGTCCGCAATACGAGCAGCCTTGACATCAGCAGGATGCTGGCTACGTGGATAAGCCGGTGTCAAGTTTAAGACAATCCCAATCTTGGAATCTGGCAAAAGTTCATGACAAGCCTTAACCGCCCTACTGCTGGCCAATTGTGTATGATAAGCTACTTTAACGGCTGCCTCTGCATCCACCTTATGTGGATAATGGGCATCGTAAAAATATCCAAATTCTACTGGAACGATGGGCTCGTTAAAGGTAATCCATTGATCCACTAAATTTCCATAAGTCTCAAAACAAAAACGAGCATAGTCTTCATAAGCCTTGACAGTCGCCTTATTTTCCCAACCATCACCATCCTCTTGAAGGGCAAAAGGTAAATCAAAATGATAAAGATTGACTAAAAGACGAATCCCTTTAGCCTTAATAGCCTCAAAAACCTTACGATAGAAATCCACACCCTGAGAATTGACTTTTCCACGCCCTTGTGGAAAAATCCGTGACCACTGAATAGAAGTCCGAAAGGCCGTGTGACCAGTTTCTAACAGTAGCTCAATATCCTTTTCCCAGTTTTCATAAAAGGTTGATGTTTTATCTGGACCAATCCCATTATAGTAACGATTTGGCTCCACTTGGTACCAATAATCCCAGAGATTATCTCCCTTACCGTCACCAGCTATACGTCCTTCTGTCTGTGGCCCAGAAGTAGAGGATCCCCAGACAAAATCCTTTGGAAACCTTAGCATACATTTACCTCTTTATCTACTCATTTTTCCCATTATACAGAAAAAACAAGGTAAAAACTAGTTACATTTTTTCCTTGTTTTTCTTCTGATTATAGTTTTTATTTCTTGCTGAGGATTTCAAGCGTTTCAAGCAAGTTATCTGCATGAACCTCGATGGTGTCACCAGTCGCTTTAATCTTAACTTCTACGATGCCATCAGCTGCTTTTTTACCAACAGTGATACGGATTGGCAATCCAATCAAGTCGCTGTCGCTAAATTTGACTCCGACACGTTCGTTACGGTCGTCTGTCAAGACTTCGTAACCTGCTCCCATCAAACTTGCTTCAAGTTTTTCTGTCAAGGCTTGCGCTTCTTCGTCCTTGACATTGACAGTGATCAAGTGAACATCAAATGGCGCCAATTCTTTAGGGAAGTTGATTCCCCAAGCGTAACGGTATTCACCTTTTGGCGTTTTGTTAACAAAGAGGCGAGCGTGTTGCTCCATCACTGCTGAAAGGAGACGACTGACACCGATACCATAACATCCCATGATAATTGGTACAGCACGGCCATTTTCATCCAAAACATCTGCTCCCATGCTTGCTGAATAGCGAGTGCCGAGTTTGAAGATATGACCAATTTCGATACCACGCGCAAAGTTAAGGACACCTTGTCCGTCTGGAGAAATTTCACCCTCACGAACTTCACGGATATCCACATATTCTGCAGTAAAGTCACGGCCTGGGTTCACACCAGTCAAGTGGTAGCCATCTTCGTTAGCACCGACAACTGCATTGCGAACATCTTGCACCTTACGATCTGCAATAATTTTAACATTCTCTGGCAAACCAACTGGTCCAAGTGAACCAAATCCTGCTTGAACAACATTCGCCACTTCTTCTTCGCTAGCAACGTCGAAGAAATCTGCTCCCAAGTGGTTTTTCAACTTGACTTCGTTGAGTTGGTCATTTCCAACTAGAAGGGCTGCAACAAGCTCACCATCTGCCATGTAGAAGAGAGTTTTAATTGTTTGTTCTTCTGGAACATTGAGGAAGGCTGCAACTTCATCAATTGATTTAACATCTGGAGTTGCAACACGAGTCACTTCTTCTTCAGTGACAACACGGTTGCTTGGTTTGTACTCATTTGTTGCCATTTCCAAGTTAGCCGCATAGCTAGATTCACTTGAGTAAGCAATGGTATCTTCACCAGAAACCATCCATTTAAGCAATTCTGCCTTGATTTCTTCTTGCACTTCTGCAGGAATTTCGTCAAATGAGGCAACTGACTTGTCCAAGACAACCCAGCGGTCAAGGTCTGTACGAGCAGGTGTAATGGCCATAAATTCTTGGCTGTCCTTACCACCCATAGCTCCACCGTCACCGATGATAGCCTTGAAATCTAAACCACTACGAGTGAAAATACGCTCATAAGCAGCCTTGTACTCATCATAAACACTGTCCAAGCTATCATAGTTAGCGTGGAAACTGTAAGCATCCTTCATGATGAACTCACGTGTACGAAGAAGTCCATTACGTGGGCGTTTTTCATCACGATACTTAGGCTGGATTTGGTAAAGGTTGAGTGGCAATTGCTTGTAAGACTTAACAGAATCACGGACAATAGCTGTAAAGGTTTCTTCGTGAGTTGGACCTAGGATAAAGTCTGATTTTTCACGGTTTTTTAGTTTGTAAAGGTCTTCACCATAAGTTTCGTAACGACCTGATTCGCGCCACAACTCTGCACTGAGAAGGGCTGGAGCCAACATCTCAACGGCACCAATCTTGTCGAATTCTTGGCGCATGATGTTTTTAGCTTTTTCAATCACACGGTTGGCAAGTGGTAGATAAGAATAAACACCTGCTGAGACTTGACGAACATAACCAGCTCGCAACATAAGAGCATGGCTGATAACTTGAGCATCGCTTGGCATTTCGCGAAGCGTTGGGATAGGCATTTTACTTTGTTTCATAATATTCCTCGATTATCTAAAAAAGAGTCGCATAATGTCATTCCAAGTTACAGCAATCATCAAGACAACTATGATGACCACTCCGGCCAAGGTGACATAGGTTTCAATTTCTTGTTTCAATGGTTTGCGGCGGATGGCTTCCAGGATATTGAGCACAATCTTACCACCATCCAGGGCTGGAATCGGAATAAGATTAAAAATCCCGATATTGATGGAAATCATTGCCAAGAAGTACAAGACATTCTCAATTCCATTTTTAGCAGCATCACTACTTGCCTTAAAGATGGCAACAGGTCCACCCAGCTTGTTCAAATCAGGTTGGAAAATCAGGTTTTTCAAAGCTGAGAGAATTCGGAGAGCCGAGTCAGCAGCGGTTGTAAAACCTCCTACAAACATGGATAAAAAGTCTGACTTAATTCCCGGTTGAACACCTAGAAGATAACGGCCTTGATTCTCTTCAGGAGTAACAGTGATTTGTTTTTCACTCCCCTTTTCAGAAATAGTCACATCCAAGGTCGGGGCCGTCTTGTCTTTGGTTTCTGATTCCACAGCCTGAATCAAACTTTCCCAGTTGCTAACCTCATGTGAGCCAATCTTGGTAATTTGTGCCGTTTCTGGTACTCCCACCTTAGCCAAGGCCCCTTGGGGCATGACATGGAACTGGTTGGTATCGACATCTCTGACACCACCCTGCATGAAGATTAAAATCCAGAAAACAACAACCCCTAAGATAAAGTTGTTCATAGGGCCTGCAAAATTAGTAATCAGTTTCCCCCAGATAGTCGCATTTTGATATTGAACATCTAAAGGTGCAATCCGAACCTCAGTACCATCTGCTTCCACAACCGTTGCATCGTGATCCACTGCAAATGTTTTTTCTTCTTCCAGAACCAATCCTTTGATAAAGAGCTTGTCTTCAAAGTCAAACTGGGTCACCTGCATAGGAAGGGCTGTTTGATCCAATTTTTTACCTGAAAGATTGATGCGTTTAACCTTACCATCATCAGTAAGCGTCAAACTGACAGGAGTTCCTGTCTTGATTTCAGTTGTATCATCACCCCAACCGGCCATTCGAACATAGCCCCCAAGAGGCAAGATGCGAATGGTATAGGCCGTCCCATCCTTGCCAATATGAGCAAAGATCTTGGGTCCCATGCCAATGGCAAATTCACGCACTAGAATCCCTGATTTCTTGGCAAAGTAGAAGTGTCCGAACTCGTGCACCACTACAATAATCCCAAAAACCAGAATAAAGGTTAAAATTCCGAGCATAGTATTTCCTCCGTCTTTTGATTAAAAGAGTCCAAATAAGTGCATGATTGGAAATACAAGCAACATACTATCAAAACGATCCAAAACACCACCATGTCCAGGGATAAATTTCCCAGAATCCTTGACACCAAAGTGACGCTTGATCGAACTTTCTAGTAAATCACCGAATTGTCCAGCAATGCTAAAGAAAATAGCAAAGACTGACATCTTGTAAATTCCATACGGAAGAGCAACTGTACTGTCAAACATCATAAAGATGATAGTTACTAAAATAGCACCTAAAATACCACCCAAGGCACCCTCAAAGGTTTTATTTGGAGAAACTGTCGGAGCTAATTTTCGTTTACCATAGTTCATCCCAACAAGATAGGCACCACTGTCTGTCGCCCAGACGATACATAAGGCTAATAGTGCCTTATCTAACCCTGCAATTCTAGCATCTAATAGAGCATTAAAACCAAAGCCCACGTAGAAACTCATAGCAAGCGGGAAAACAGCATCCTCAATCGTATAAGACTTGCTAAAAACAGTCGTTCCTAACATAATTGAAATCAAAACACTATAGGCAACCACATTCCCATCAACTGGTAAAAAAGTCAGATAATTCTCCAAGGGAATGGTCAAAGCAAAGGTTGCAAAGAGGGTCAAGAGGCCCTCCATCGTCATGGTCTCTAGACCTCTCATCTTCAAAAGTTCATGCATGGCTAGCATGGCTATGATTCCAATTGCTATCTGAAGCAAGAGTCCCCCAATCATTAAAATTGGTAGGAAAATAGCCAGGGCAATCCCTGCAAACAAGGTTCTTTTCTGTAAATCCTGTGTCATATTTCCTCCTAAACTCCTCCAAATCGGCGATGACGACGATTGTAGGCAAGAATGGCTTCCTGTAAGGCCGCCTCGTCAAAATCAGGCCACAAGGTATCCGTAAAATAGAGCTCACTGTAGGCTCCCTGCCATGGAAGGAAATTGCTCAAACGCAATTCTCCACTAGTACGGATAATCAAGTCTGGGTCTCGTAAGTCCTTAGGCAAATGCTGGGTAAAAAGATAATTACCAATCAATTCCTCTGTGATGTCACCTGGGTTGATTTTGGCATCTAAAACATCCTGAGAAATCAACTTAAGAGCCTGTGTAATCTCAGCACGTCCACCATAGTTGAGGGCAAAATTAAGAATTAATCCTGTGTTGTTCTTAGTTAATTCCTCAGCCTTGGTCAGAGCTTCAAAGGTTTGCTTAGGCAGGCGGTCCGTTTCTCCAATCATTTGAATCTTAACATTATTCGCATGCAATTCCGGGACATAATTATCATAAAACTCTACTGGCAAGTTCATGATAAACTTGACTTCCTGATCTGGACGGGTCCAGTTTTCTGTAGAAAAAGCATAGACCGTAATAACCTTAACGCCTAGTTTGTTGGCTGCCTTGGTCACAGTTTGCAATGCTTCCATGCCCGCCTTATGTCCGAAGACTCGCGGTTGCATACGTTTCTTAGCCCAACGACCATTCCCATCCATGATGATGCCGATATGAGCAGGAACCTGTGTCGGAACCTCTACTTCCACAGCCTTATCTTTCTTAAAAAATCCAAACATGATCTTATTCCTATTCAAAAATCTATCGTTTCATTATACCATATTTCCCTATTTTCTTCTATCACTAAGCTATTTATACTCTTCGAAAATCAAATTCAAACCACGTCAGCTTCACCTTGCCGTACTCAAGTACAGCCTGCGGCTAGCTTCCTAGTTTGCTCTTTGATTTTCATTGAGTATTATTCTCAGGCACCAAGCCCATTTTTCAAAAAAATAAGCCGCCTGATTGGGCGACTCTATTTTTTATAGGGAGATTATTATGAAAAAGTTTTAGGAGTTTAAGTTAAGATCTTCTTAACTTATGAACTTAGTATACACTTCCTAGCTTAAAGTTTCCTTAAGTATTTTTAAAAATCAAATTTTTCCATTTCTCCTGCCAATTTTTCTTGGATAATCGTGTTTGATAGAGAACCATTCGGTCTTGATTCTCTAAAAAATGAGGAGTTGGACGAACTTGAAAATTCAAAATATCCTCCAAACCGTATGGAGTAAAGAGTTCCAAAACGGATTTTTCATTCAAGCGCAGTCCAACAGCCGTACATCGTTCTGGATACTTACTCATAGCATCACAAGAGCTGCTATAGGGAGCAGTATGAGGGCTGTGCTGGTGCATATAGACCTGATTTTTCAATTCCCACTGATACTGAGGAAAATCCGCTCTCAACTTTTTCTCTAGGAACAAGGTTTCCTCATAAGAAATATCCGGATCAAAGAAAATCACATCTACATCTGTTTCAAGATCAAATGCTGGTCTCTCTGACAAGAGATTCCAGATAAAATTTCTGACAGAACCTGCTGCCAACCAAGAATCTTTCAGACCAAGGTTTCGGATGATAGTCAAAATAGCCATCATATCCGGATTTTCTCTGAAAGAGTCTAAAATTTCAGCCTTATTTTTCAATATATTCATACCCTAAATGCTCATATGCCTTAGCAGTCGCCACCCGTCCAGAACGTGTCCGCATGATAAAACCTTTTTGAATCAAGTAGGGCTCATACATGTCTTCAACTGTCTCACGCTCTTCTGCTATGTTAACAGAAAGAGTTCCTAGACCAACAGGACCACCACCGTACATCTCAATCATGGTGCGAAGGATTTTCTGGTCCACATAGTCCAGACCTTCATGGTCAACATCCAGCATAGTCAAAGCCTTATCGGTAATAAGATCATCGATAACCCCATTCCCCATAATCTGGGCAAAATCGCGCACGCGCTTGAGGAGGCGATTGGCAATACGAGGGGTCCCACGACTACGCAAGGACAACTCAGATGCTGCCTCATGGGTGATTTCCATCTCAAAAATATCTGCCGTCCGCTCGACAATTTCTGTCAAGTCAGCATGAGCATAATACTCCATATGACCTGTAATCCCAAAACGTGCCCGTAGTGGATTTGAGAGCATACCAGCCCGAGTCGTCGCACCAATCAAGGTAAAAGGTGGCAACTCCAAATGAACACTGCGACTGCCTTCACCAGCACCAATCATGATATCAATGTAGAAATCCTCCATGGCACTATAAAGCACCTCTTCCACCGACATGGGCAAGCGATGAATCTCATCAATAAAAAGGACATCCCCAGGCTCTAAGTCATTCAAAATCGCTACCAGATCTCCGGCTTTTTCAATGACTGGACCCGAAGTCTGCTTGAGATTGACACCTAGTTCGTTGGCAATAACAAAAGCCATGGTCGTTTTTCCCAAGCCTGGAGGGCCAAATAAGAGCACATGATCCAGCGCTTCATCCCGCATTTTGGCAGCTTCGATAAAGATTTGGAGCTGGTCCTTGACCTTGTCCTGCCCAATATATTCACGTAAGTACTGAGGACGGAGCGTGCGTTCTACTAACTCCTCGTTCCCCATTATCTCATTATCTAAAATTCTACTCATGGCTCTATTATATCAAAAAACCAAGCCACAAACAAAAAAGCCACCCGATTGGGTGACTCCCGAGTTTAACACTTATGTGGAATAATATTATACGGCACTACTACACCGCCTACGAAAGGAGGTGAGATAGCTCATGATGGAACTAATCCTTAAAACTATCATCGGACCGATTGTGGTCGGTGTCATCCTTCGCTTAGTCGATAAATGGCTAAACGAAGATAGATAGTGTCAAAAAAGACCCTAAGCTTAATGTGGAAGTTAGCTTGGGGTCTTTTCTAGTCCATGATATAGAACTAATCCTTAATTCCTCTCCATTATCCTACAGTTCACAAATTTTGTCAAAGGTTTATATCCTCATCCATTCAGCTTCTCCAACTTTAGAATCTGTCCAATAAATTTTACAAGATTAAGCGAAAGTTATCGGAAAACTATTTTTAGAATAGTCCCCAAAAGCCTGAAATAGAGTCAAAAAACTCCACCTGATTGGGTGGAGTTAAGGGAGATTATTATGAAAAAGAAAAGTTTAGGATTTTATTAAATAAAGTTAGGAGGTCTTTATTTAATAACTATATGATACAAGACAAAGCTTAAAACTAGCTTAACTTTTCTCAAATTTTACTATTATGCAAAAAATTTCTATCACTAGCACTTCACCTCACAAAAAAGCCACCTGATTGGGTGACTTCATTAGGAGATTATGATGAAAAAAAGTTTTAGGATTTCATTAAATAAAGTTAGGAGGTCTTTATTTAATGACTATATGATACTAGACCAGCCTTAAACTTTGCTTAAGAAAAAAACAAGTTTTGTTATTTTTTACGATTCACCCAAGTCATCCCTATACAATTATAGGTGGATAAGATTTCAAAGCCCATAGAACGATAGAAGCCCAAGGTTCTTTCTGTCTGGTCTGTCACCAGCTGGACTTGATAGGCATCTTTGTAATCCTCTAAAGCCTCTTTCATCAAGGCGCTACCAATCCCTTGACGCTGATAGATTGGTAAAACAATTAAATCCTGAACCAATACTGATGAGAATCCATCGCCAACCAAACGAATCAAGCCCACCACAGCATCACCATCAAGTGCCACATAAATCGCTAATGAATGAGATAAGGCCTGCTCCAGCATCTCTGGTTGATGGGTATAATTTGTCCAACCGACAACCTGATAGAGATGCAAAACATCCTCTAGCTTGACAATTTCTTGCTTTTTAATAGTAATCATCTCAACACCTCTTAGAGTTCTCTCAAGCTCTTGTACTGCTGTCCATTTTTGTCAAAATTTTCAGGACGCAACCATGTTTCCAAACGAGATTTTACTTTGGGCCAATCCTTATCAATTATAGACAACCAATCCGTATCCCTCGTGCGCCCCTTATAAACCACTGCCTGACGGAAGGTTCCTTCATAAATAAAGCCCAAACGTTCCGCTGCTCGTCTTGATGGCAGGTTAAGAGCATCGCATTTCCACTCATAGCGACGATAGTTAAGCTCCTCGAAAACATAGCGCGCCAGGAGATACTGGGCTTCTGTCCCTATTCGTGTCCCCCTGAGCTCTGGAGAAAAAGTGACAGCTCCCACTTCTATTACTCGGTTATTCTGGTCAATACGCATGAGAGAAAAAGTTCCCAAAACCTTACCAGTTTCCTTGTCTATGATTGCATAGTAAAAACGGTCCTTACGAGCTAACATCTGATTTAAAAGGGTAACCAGCTCCTCCATATCTGCCACTGGTTCCTGAAAAAGGTAGGTCCACATCTCCCGAGGAGTATCCGGACCATAAACAGCTAATAAATCCTCCGTATGCTTTTCCACTGAAAGAGCTTCTATTCGAGCATATCGCCCTTCTAAGAAATCAATAGAAGGCAGTTCACCTGGTGTATAACCTTCCATTGACTCACCAATCATCTGACCATATTCATTTACTGGCATAGCTTTCTCCTTATTCACTTATTGAATATAGTATAACATATCTCAATGAAAATTTTAGGAAACACTTGGTTTTCTATTCAATAATGCAAACTCCTCTTATAAAAATCATCCATCCACTTTATGGAGGAATAATCAAATATGGGAACGAGTGAGTTAATGCCCCTTATGCTTCTCTCTATTTTTTACTGTTTGTATTCAAATTTCTCTTGTTTTAGTGTTTGCTTTTGTAGACTGGACTACCAACCAGAACTGTGTTTTTATCTTAGTTGGGACTATTATAGTACGGTTCAACACTGTCTACAAATTTTTCAGATGTATATCAAAAAAATTTATCGTAGTAAACCACGAGTCTACACTTTCTTTCATTAATAAGTGCCAATCTTTTCGATAACGATGATTCGGTTGATAAGCAACCGTCAACATATGCCCTGTTTCATGGTATTTTTTAAACAAAATGGATTCCCCTTTATAATGTGAAATGATATCATCTATCGCGGATGATGCATTCCATATTTCATCAACATCGCTTCCTAGTAATAATAAAGGGGAGGAAATTTTACTCAAATCAATCTGAGCCCTACTATCTTCAGGAATATGTTTTCCAAAAAACTTGTTTAACAAATAATCTCCTAACTGAAATTTTTGATAAGGAAGTTCCTTTTGTAAATATGTCCAAGAAGATGAATTAGAATTGAGTTTTCCCTTTATTCCCTCAAATATTACATTTGAGGGAGAATTGAGTACTAAACATTGCACATCATCCAAAATACTTTGTCCAGCCAGAACAAGCTCTGCTCCTTTAGAGCGACCATATATTCCTATTTTTGTATTATCAACTTGAGGATGATGGTATAGAAAATCTTTCGCTTCTTCCAGACATTCTATTGGAATTCGTTCTAAATTTTGGGGTAATCCCTCTAAACCAAAATAAGCTATTGCAAGACAAATATAGCCTCTTGAAGATAAAAGTTGGGCAATATTCTGAGCTTTTTCAATTCTTCCCTCACTACCGCTAACAATAATCACGGCTGGCGCCCTTCTTAATTTTTCATCATAAAATAATCGACCTTGAAAATGCTTATCATAAATATCTTGATACCTTATTCCCAGATTCATATAACGCCTTACAAAACTTTGCTTCGCGACCACATCTTTCCCCAGCCTGATTTTAATTTCAACACCAAAACAATCTCGTAATGGAATTCTATCAAGAGAACTCGGTAATCTCCTTTTCCTATTCTTCAACGGTTTCGCATTAAAGAATAATCCCATTTCTGAAACTCCTTTATAAGATCCCGAAATAGATGCTGTCTGAGAGGTATCAATCATACCGTCCTGATCAGATAAAAAAATTGCGGTTGATTTCCATATAACATCATGATCTAAAAGCAAGGGAGCATTTATACAGTAATAATCAGACAGGTACATTTCTACACAATACATTGCCCTTGGTTCTAAACCATTAATAGCAATATAAAAAGATTCATCCGCTAAATCTGTTTGTGAAATCAGTTCTATGTTTACAGTCATATCTTCTCCTTTTTGTTAATTCACTTAACAATTATATTTGAAATTTACCGTGACTTTTACCACGGTAATTCTCCCCACACCTTTTCAATATCATCCATCAATTTCACAACTGTTTTAAGTTCCACCTCGCTATAGTTGTTTAAAACTAAAAAGATTGATTTTTCAATATATGCTTGTTGCTCCTTATGGATTTTAAAAATTTCGATGCCTTTTTCAGATAATCTCAAATATTTATTTTTCCCATTATTCGGATCAAAATCAAAAACAACTAAATTTTTTTGAATCAATCTCCTAACACTTTGAGTTATTGCACTTCTTGAAACTTCTAATAATTCAGATAATTTTACTAGATTTAAGGGCTGATTTTCCCCAATCACAACAATCAAATGTACCTCATTCAAAGTAATGGATTTGTCAACACCACTTTTATGTTGATTTTTTTTTAACTGGTCAAACGCTAAAATAAATCTATTGAAACGATTATTAAATGCAATAAATTCTTTTTTATCCATAATCTCTCTTTTCTTTGTTAATCATATTAACAAAACAGAAACTTCCTGTCAAATAAAAAATCCTCCAGATTCTACTCTGAAGGATTCTTATCTTATTTCACAACAATATTAACCAATTTATTCGGTACCGCAATTACTTTTACGATGTCCTTACCGTCAATTTCTGCTTTGACTTTTTCATCAGCTAGAGCAATCTCTTGCAATTCTTCTCGTGATAGGTCTTTAGCGACCATGAGTTTGGCACGGACTTTACCTTTGATTTGGACGACAATTTCGATTTCGTCTTCAACCAATTTGCTTTCGTCCCAAGTTGGCCAAGCCACATAAGAGATTGACTCACCTGTTGCTGCAACTGTTTGCCAGAGCTCTTCTGCCAAGTGAGGCGCAAATGGTGCAATCAATTGGATAAAGCCTTTGGCGTAGTCTGCATAAAGCTTGTCTTCCTTGTTAGCTGCATTGACAAAGACCATAAGTTGGGCAATGGCTGTGTTGAATTTGAGGGATTCGATTTGTTCTGTGACAGCTTTAACAGTTTCGTTGTAAACTTTGTCAAGAGCGCCATTGTTTTCCGCAGCTATTTCTTTACTTGTAATCAAGCGGTAAACACGGTCAAGGAACTTACGGCTTCCTTCCAGACCTTCTTCTGACCAAGCAATCGAAGCATCAAGTGGTCCCATAAACATTTCATAAACACGAAGGGTATCGGCACCGTATTGTTCCACCACATCGTCAGGGTTAACCACGTTCTTGAGCGATTTAGACATCTTAGCTGGCGCTTGCTCTAACTCTTCACCTGTTTCTACATGGAAGAAGGAACCGTCACGTTTTTCAACCTTGTCAGTCGCCACAAGAGCCCCACGGTGGTCACGGTAGCTGGTTCCCAAAATCATCCCTTGGTTAAAGAGTTTTTGGAATGGTTCCTTAGTTGGAACAACACCGAGGTCATAGAGGAATTTGTGCCAGAAACGAGCATAAAGCAAGTGAAGAACGGCATGCTCTGCACCACCCACGTAGATATCTACTGGCAACCATTGTTTGAGGAGCTCCTCATCGGCCAATTTCTCAGTATTGTGCGGGTCAATATAGCGGAGGTAGTACCAGCTTGAACCTGCCCATTGTGGCATTGTGTTGGTCTCGCGACGACCTTTGACACCATCTTCACGAGTCACTTCAAGCCAATCTGTCAAATTAGCTAGTGGACTTTCACCAGTACCTGAAGGACGGATATCCTTGGTTACTGGCAAGACAAGTGGCAATTCATTTTCAGGAACAGCTGTTGAAGTTCCGTCTTCCCAATGAATGATAGGAATTGGCTCACCCCAGTAACGTTGACGGCTAAAGAGCCAGTCGCGGAGACGGTAGGTCACCTTCTCTTGACCACAGCCTTTTTCTTCCAACCAAGCCACAATCTTAGCAATTGCGTCTTCTTTGTTGAGTCCATCTAGGAAGTCTGAATTAACGTGAAGGCCATCTTCTGTGTAGGCAGCTTCTGCTACATTTCCACCTTCAAGTACTTCTACGATTGGAAGGTCAAATTGTTTGGCAAATTCCCAGTCACGTTGATCGTGGGCAGGCACAGCCATAACGGCACCTGTTCCGTAACTAGCAAGAACATAGTCGGCAATCCAGATTGGAATTTCCTTACCATTGACAGGGTTGATGGCATAAGCACCAGTCCAAACACCAGTTTTTTCTTTGGCAAGGTCTGTACGAGCCAAGTCAGACTTAAGGCTAGCTTGGTGTTTATAGTCTGCTACTGCCTCTGCTTGCTCTGGACTTGTGATAGCGTCAACCAAATCATGTTCAGGAGCCAAAACAGTGAAAGTCGCACCGAAAAGGGTGTCCGGACGAGTGGTAAAGACTGTGAATTCCTTGTCTGTTCCCTTAACTTTAAAAGTTACATTAGCACCAGTTGATTTCCCAATCCAGTTGCGTTGCATGTCCTTGATAGACTCCGGCCAATCTAGTTCATCTAAATCATTGAGCAAGCGCTCTGCGTAAGCCGTGATTTTGAGCATCCATTGGCGCATTGGCTTGCGGACAACTGGATAGCCTCCACGCTCAGAAGTTCCGTCAGGAAGAACCTCTTCGTTGGCGATGGCTGTTCCCAATTCCTCAACCCAGTTTACTGGCACTTCCGCTTCATAGGCCAAGCCTTTTTCGTAAAGCTTAGTGAAAATCCATTGGGTCCACTTGTAGTAGTTTGGATCTGTTGTATTGACTTCACGATCCCAGTCATAAGAAAATCCAAGCGCATTGATTTGGCGTTTGAAGTTGGCAATGTTCTCAGCTGTAAATTCTGCTGGGTCATTACCTGTATCCATAGCGTATTGCTCTGCAGGCAAACCAAAAGCATCCCAACCCATTGGGTGAAGGACATTGTATCCTTGCGCACGTTTGAAACGGCTGAGGATATCCGTTGCGGTATAACCTTCTGGATGTCCTACGTGCAGACCCGCTCCAGACGGATAAGGAAACATATCAAGAGCATAAAACTTAGGTTTTGATGCATCTGTTCCTGTCTTAAATGTATGATGTTCTGCCCAGTAGCCCTGCCACTTAGGCTCAATTTCTTTATGATTGTAAAAACTCATGGTCTCTCTCCAATTTTGTGATGTTACTATTATACCATTTTTGAGGGAATTTGAAAGACGAGAAATGTTCTTTTGGGCTTGTATGCCAAGAAAGACTGAATCGCAAATCCAGCTTATTTAGCAGTATAAAAAATTAGCTAGCACTTGAAATTAACTTATATCGATTATTTGTCTCTTCCATCTTTTTCCCCCTAACGCCTTTGACTCATATTCCCCGTTTTAGATTTCTTTAAGGTTTTTATTATATCCTGTAGAACTCTACAATTTAAAAACATTAACAATCTAGGTAGAGAAAATGTTCGTAAAAAGGAGATTCTTATGAAAAAACTACTATTCTTTCTCTCTTGTGGATGGATATTTCTTACTTTATCAGGATGTTCTTCAACAACAGAAGCGGAAACTAGCACTGAAAAAGATTCAGATAGCACTTTGGTTGTCTACTCGCCTAACCCTGAAGACCTTATCGAAGAAACAGTCCCAGCCTTCGAAGAAAAATATGGTATTAAGGTTGACTTAGTACAAGCCAGCACGGGTGAATTGTTCAAAAAAGCTGAGGCCGAAAAAGAATCCCCAGTAGCCGATGTCATTTTCGGAGGCTCCTACGCCCTCTTCTCTTCTAACGAAAATCTTTTTGAACCTTATATTTCCCAAGAAAATGACCAGATAATCCCTGAATATCAAAATAAAACAGGATTCTACACACCTTATACACTTGATGTTAGTGTTATCATTGCCAATTCAGCTCTTACAAAAGATATTAAAATTGAAGGCTACAATGATCTACTCAATCCTAAATTAAAAGGAAAAATCGCAACTGCTGATCCAAGTAATGCTTCTAGCGCTTTTGCTCAATTAACAAACATGCTTGTAGACCAAGGTGGATACGAAAATGAACAAGCTTGGACCTATGTGAAAAATCTATTTACCCTAGTAGATGGAAAAATTGCATCTAGCTCTTCAAATGTTTACAAAGCTGTCGCCGATGGGGAAATGGCTGTTGGACTCACCTATGAAGACCCTGCCTTAAAACTCTTAAATGATGGGGTTGATGTAAAAGTCATTTATCCAAAAGAAGGAACCGTCTTTTTACCTGGTAACGCAGCTATCATCAAAAATGCCAAACACATGGAAAATGCCAAGAAATTTATCGATTTCCTCCTTTCTCAAGAAATCCAAGATAAGCTAGGAACTGAAACAACAATCAGACCCATTCGTAAAAATGCTAGAACCAATAAAAATATGAAGGCTATGACAGAAATCAATATTGCCACTGAAGATTCCGATTATGTCATTAAAAACAAATCTGCTATTCTTAAAAAGTACAATGATATTTTTACAGATATCCAATCTAAACAGTAAAAGAGGTTCACTATGAGTGAGATCAAAATTATTAACGCCAAAAAAATCTACCACGATGTTCCTGTTATTGATAATTTAAATATTACAGTTCCCAAAGGAAGTCTCTTTACCATCCTTGGTCCTTCAGGGTGTGGGAAAACGACCCTTCTTCGTATGATTGCAGGTTTCAACAGTATCGAAGGCGGAGAATTTTACTTCGATGATACAAAAATCAATAATATGGAACCCAGCAAACGCAATATCGGCATGGTTTTCCAAAACTACGCTATTTTCCCACATTTGACTGTTCGAGACAATGTTGCTTTTGGTCTCAAGCAAAAGAAAGTCCCTAAAGAAGAATTGGTACAACAGACCAATAAATATCTTGAACTCATGCAAATTGCTCAATATGCGGATCGAAAGCCCGATAAACTTAGTGGTGGACAACAACAACGTGTCGCCTTGGCACGTGCCTTAGCTGTTAATCCAAGTGTTCTCCTCATGGACGAGCCACTTAGTAACCTAGATGCCAAACTTCGCTTGGATATGCGTCAAGCTATTCGAGAAATCCAACACGAAGTGGGTATTACAACTGTTTATGTGACCCACGACCAAGAAGAAGCTATGGCTATTTCAGACCAAATTGCTGTTATGAAAGACGGAGTCATCCAACAAATCGGTCGACCAAAAGAACTCTATCATAAACCAGCTAATGAGTTTGTGGCTACCTTTATCGGACGCACAAATATTATCCCTGCCACTCTTGAAAAACGGAGCGACGGCGCTTATATCGTCTTTTCAGATGGCTATGCTCTTCGAATGCCAGCTCTTGATCAGGCTGAGGCACAAGCTATTCATGTAAGTATTCGTCCTGAAGAGTTTATCAAAGATGAATCTGGAGATATTGAAGGAACTATTAGCGATAGCGTCTATCTTGGACTGAATACTGAATACTTCATCGAGACAGGTTTTGCCTCAAAAATTCAAGTTAGCGAAGAATCAACTTTTGAAGAAGATCTACAAAAAGGCGATCGTATTCGTCTACGAATCAATACTCAAAAATTAAACGTCTTTTCTGCAGATGGTTCACAAAACCTGATAAAAGGAGTCAACCATGGAACGTAAAAAACTAAATATTTGGACAGCCTCCTCTTTCTTCATCTTTCTTACCTATCTTGTCTTTCTGGTTTATCCTATCGTTACCGTGCTCAAGCAAGCACTCATACATGAGGGACAATTTTCACTAGCTAATTTTGTCACTTTCTTTAGTAAAGCCTACTACTCTGAGACACTTGTCAACAGTTTCAAGGTTTCCATTACCGCTACTGTCACTTCCTTAGTTGTAGGAACCCTATTAGCTTATCTCTTTTCCATGTATGACTTCAAGGGAAAGAAATTTCTACAAATATTGATTATCATTGCTTCCATGTCAGCTCCTTTCGTGGGAGCCTACTCCTGGATTCTCTTGCTGGGACGAAATGGGGTCATCACAAAATTCATAACAAATACTCTTCATCTTCCAGCTATTGATATTTATGGATTCAAAGGAATTGTACTTGTCTTTACACTGCAACTATTCCCACTGGTATTTCTATACGTTGCTGGGACAATGAAAAGTATTGACAATTCTCTACTTGAAGCTGCTGAAAGCATGGGTTCCTTCGGATTTAAGCGTATCGTAACGGTTGTTTTGCCTCTCCTAGTTCCAACCTTACTAGCAGCTGCCCTACTTGTATTTATGAGAGCATTCTCAGACTTTGGAACGCCTATGTTGATTGGTGAAGGATATCGGACTTTCCCGGTCTTGATTTATACCCAATTCATTAGCGAGGTTGGAGGAAATTCTGCTTTTGCATCTGCTTTAGCAATTATGGCGATTATCATTGCCTTAGCAATTTTCCTTATCCAAAAATACATTTCAAATCGCTACAGTTTCAGTATGAATTCGCTCCATCCAATTGAGCCTAAAAAAACTACAAAAGGAAAAATGGCTGCCATTTATGCGACAGTCTACGGAATTATCTTGTTCTCTGTTCTACCTCAAGTCTACTTGATTTATACTTCTTTCCTAAAAACATCAGGTATGGTATTTGTCAAAGGCTATTCTCTAAACAGTTACAAGGTAGCTTTCAATCGTATGGGATCTGCTATTTTCAATACTATTCGTATCCCTTTGATTGCCTTAGTTCTAGTTGTCCTATTCGCAACATTTATCTCCTACCTAGCCGTTAGAAAACGGAATGTGTTTACAAACTTAATTGACAGCCTCAGTATGGTACCTTATATTGTACCAGGAACCGTTCTAGGGATTGCCTTCATTTCTTCTTTCAATACCGGTCTATTTGGAAGTGGATTTCTTATGATTACAGGGACTGCTTTCATCTTAATTATGTCTCTATCTGTCAGAAGATTACCGTATACTATTCGCTCATCTGTTGCTAGCTTGCAACAAATAGCACCAAGTATTGAAGAAGCCGCTGAAAGTTTAGGAAGTAGCCGTCTCAATACCTTTGCCAAGATTACAACTCCAATGATGCTATCTGGTATTATTTCTGGAGCTATCCTATCTTGGGTCACAATGATTTCAGAGCTCTCTACCTCTATCCTCCTCTACAATGTCAAAACAAGAACAATGACTGTAGCTATTTATACAGAGGTTCTTAGAGGAAATTACGGTGTTGCGGCAGCCTTGTCAACTATCCTGACTATTCTAACAGTGAGTTCATTACTCTTATTTATGAAAATCTCTAAAAGCAATAGCATTACACTTTAGTTTTCCCCATCAAAAACAGCCGAAAGGATTACCCTCGGCTGTTTTTTCTTATCTTGATATTCCTATCAAATCCTCAGTTCCTAGCAAGCAAGTCCAGACTGATTAAATAGAGGCTTCCTCCATCTTCTCACGTCCTAGTTCTCGGTAACTACGGTCGCCGACAACTTCTACGCTAAACTGGCCGTCCTCATATTCAAGTATCGTCACGCTACCATTATCTAGACCATGCGGATGCATACCATTAATTAGATAAACAATGGTTCCAATAGTCATTCCGTGGCTGACAACGAGGGCATTGCCCCCACCCTGCTCTTCCATTTCTTTGGCAATCGCTTCAAAGCCTTCCTTAATTCGGCCACTGAGTTTTTCCCAGCCTTCAGCCCAACCAGCTGTATCGACCTCTACCAAACCCTCAGCCAGTTCAGCATAAGACAATTGGTGAACGTGGTCCACATTAAAGATACGAGGAATAATGCCCATGAAAAGATCACCATCATAAGCTCCGTCAAAACTACCGAAACACCATTCTCTGATACGCTTGTCCATGCGATAAGGGATTTTTCCCTGCAAGCCAAGTTCATCAAGGATAATTCCCATTGTCTGAATGGTGCGCCCAGAATCACTCGAATAAGCACGCTCAAACTGTAGACCAGATTCGCGCAAACCGATTCCTAATTCTTGAATCCCTCGTTCACCTTCAGCTGTTAAGGGAGTATCGCTCCAACCTTGCGCGCGACCAATCGTGTTAAACATAGTCTTGCCATGACGTACCAAATACAATCGTACTTTTACCATTTTCCGTCCTCCGTTTGCTTCTATTATATCATGGATGATAAAACAAAAGCCACCCAGACAGGCGACTTTTGCAGGAGATTATTATGAAAAAGTTTAGGAGTTCTATTAAATAAAGATATTAGATGAAAATCAAATTCAAACTAAATCAGTGTTATCTGTTTCAAATAATATTAGGAGGTCTTTATTTAATGATTATAGTATACACAGCCAACCTTAAATAGAACTTAAAATTTCTCCTATTTTCTTAATTTTTAAAACTATGAATTGGTGCTGGAATTTGTCCACCGCGAGAGATGAAATCGACAGACGAAGCCCCATTGACCTTCATAACAGGTGCAGTACCTAATAGGCCACCAAACTCAATCATATCGCCTTCTTTTCCTTTTGGAATAATACGAACAGCCGTAGTTTTCATGTTAATGACACCAATTGCAGCTTCGTCTGCAATCATAGCCGCAATGGTTTCAGCAGGTGTATCCTCCGGAATGGCAATCATATCCAAACCAACAGAACAGATAGCCGTCATAGCTTCTAGTTTTTCCAGATTAAGAGAGCCATTTTGCACTGCAGCAATCATTCCTTCATCTTCTGAAACAGGGATAAAGGCACCAGACAAACCACCAACTTGGTTGCAGGCCATGACTCCGCCCTTCTTAACTTGGTCATTCAAGAGAGCCAAGGCAGCCGTCGTCCCATGCGTACCAACTGTTTCTAGCCCCATTTCTTCAAGGACACGTGCAACAGAATCTCCAACAGCAGGAGTTGGCGCCAAACTCAAGTCCACAATACCAAACTCCACACCGAGTCTCTCACTGGCCATTTGACCAACCAATTGACCGATACGAGTGATCTTGAAGGCAGTCTTCTTAACTGTTTCGGCTACTACATCAAAGCTCTGTCCACGAACTTTTTCCAAGGCACGTTTTACCACACCAGGACCAGAAACTCCGACATTGATGATAACATCTGCCTCCCCAACACCATGGAAGGCACCCGCCATAAATGGATTGTCCTCAACAGCATTAGCGAATACAACCAACTTGACCGCTCCCATATCTGATAGATTAGCCGTTTCCTTGATAACACGTCCCATATCTGCCACAGCCGTCATATTAATACCAGACTTGGTTGAGCCGATATTGATTGACGAGCAGACCTTGTCCGTTTCAGCCAAGGCGCGAGGAATAGAATTGATGAGAATCTCATCTCCCTTTTGATAACCCTTTTGTACCAAGGCAGAGAAGCCACCGATAAAGTCCACACCAATCTCTTTCGCAGCCTTATCAAGAGCTTTTGCCAGAACCACATAGTCTGTCGCATCTGTCGCAGCCCCAATCAAAGAGATAGGAGTCACCGATACACGCTTATTAACGATTGGAATCCCCAACTCAGCCGCAATTTCATCGCCAACAGCTACTAAATTAGCTGCCTTGCTCGTAATCTTTTGATAAATTTTCTCCGCAGCACGATTGATATCTGGATCAATACAGTCCAAAAGAGAAATCCCCATGGTAATGGTTCTGATATCGAAGTTTTGCTCCTCAATCATGGCAATGGTTTCAGTAACTTGTCTAATATCCATGTGCACCTCCTAGATATTATACATAGCGTCGAAAATCGCTGCACTCTGAATATTGATTTTCACATTCAAAGTTTGCCCAAAAGTTTCAAACTCATTTCGCAGATAAGTAAAATCCTGCTTTTCATCACTTGAGACGACAGCCATCATCGTAAAATATTCATCCAAAACAGTTTGAGAGATATCGTCAATATTCAATCCTAATTCTGCAATTTTGCCAGAAACACCTGCAACAATTCCAGATTTATCTTTACCAACAACAGTTATAATCGCTTTCATAAGCAAACTCCAATTCTTCTTTTAATAGGAAACCTGAACATTAAACAGGATTCTTTTCAATAGTATAGCATAATTCTAACTAAAATACTCAAAAACGCCTGCTTACGAAGTTGTTCTTAAGAAAAAAACAATTTCGTAAACAAGCGTCTACTATCCCAACTTATGATGAGTGTTCCCGCTAGGACCGAGATCCTAGCGGTAGACCAGAGCTAGACTAAGAGCACAAGACTCCATCATCATAACACTCAACAAAATTGATGATTTTATACTAATTCGATGATCGCCATTGGCGCTGCATCACCACGACGTGGTTCAGTTTTAAGGATACGAGTGTATCCACCGTTACGTTCAGCATAACGAGGTGCGATTTCTGAGAACAATTTTTGAAGTGCTGTAGTAGAAGTGTACTTATCAGTTGCTTCATCATAGTTTTCAGATGCGATTTCATTACGTACGAAAGCAGCTACTTGACGACGTGCATGCAAATCACCACGTTTACCTAGAGTAATCATTTTTTCAACAGTTTTACGGATTTCTTTAGCACGAGCTTCAGTTGTCACGATTGATTCGTTGATCAAAAGGTCAGTTGTCAAATCGCGAAGCATTGCTTTACGTTGTGAGCTAGTGCGTCCTAGTTTACGGTAAGCCATGTATTCCTCCTTTATTTATCTTTTAATCCAAGACCCAAATCAATGAGTTTGAGTTTCACTTCTTCCAAACTCTTGCGTCCAAGATTTCGTACTTTCATCATCTCTGCTTCAGATTTTTCTGTCAAATCATGCACAGTATTGATACCGGCACGTTTCAAACAGTTGTATGAACGCACAGACAAGTCCAGTTCCTCAATCGTACGATCCAAAATACGGTCGTCAGATTCAGTATCAGCTTCTTTCATCACTTCAGTTGACTTAGCAATCTCAGTAAGATTTGTAAACAAATCAAGATGTTCTGTCAAAATACGTGCTGAAAGCCCTAAAGCATCTTCTGGAATAATTGTTCCATTTGTCAAGATTTCAAGGGTTAATTTGTCAAATCCATCATTGCTACCTACACGAGCAGGTTCCACTTGATAGTTGACTTTTGTAACTGGTGTATAAATAGAATCTACAGCAAGTGTTCCAACTGGTGCATTATCTTTTTTATTTTCATCAGCAGGTACATATCCACGACCACTGTTAACAGTCATAGTCGCTTTTAGAGAAGAACCTTCACCGATTGTAAAGAGATAATGATCTGGATTTACAATTTCAATATCGCTATCTGTCAAAATGTCACCAGCTGTTACTTCAGCAGGACCTTCAACATCCAGTTCGATGATTTTTTCGTCTTCAACGTACGATTTCACTGCAATTCCTTTAATGTTCAGAATGATTTGCATCACGTCTTCACGAACACCTGGAACTGTGTCAAACTCATGTAACACACCATCAATATTGATAGATGTCACAGCTGCTCCTGGTAGAGAAGCTAGAAGTACACGACGAAGAGAGTTACCAAGAGTTGTACCGTAGCCACGTTCAAGTGGTTCGATTACAAACTTGCCATAATCTTTATTTTCATCAATTTTTGTTATATTTGGTTTTTCAAACTCGATCATTTAGTTACTCCCTCTTAAACGAAAAGCAGTGTAATGCGATGATTATACACGGCGACGTTTTGGAGGACGAGCACCATTGTGTGGCACTGGAGTCACATCACGAATTGCTGTTACTTCAAGACCAGCGGCAGCAAGCGCACGAATAGCTGACTCACGACCAGAACCTGGACCTTTTACAGTAACTTCAACTGATTTAAGACCGTGTTCTTGTGCAGATTTAGCAGCAGCTTCAGAAGCCATTTGAGCAGCGAATGGTGTAGATTTACGAGAACCTTTGAAACCAAGAGCACCAGCTGATGACCAAGCAATTGCATTACCATGCACATCAGTAATCATAACAATAGTGTTATTAAATGTAGCGTGAATATGAGCAATACCAGATTCGATATTCTTTTTCACACGACGTTTACGTGTTGGTTTAGCCAAGACTTTTACCTCCTATATTATTTTTTCTTACCAGCAATCGCAACAGCTTTACCTTTACGAGTGCGAGCGTTGTTTTTAGTGTTTTGTCCACGGACAGGAAGTCCACGACGGTGACGGATACCACGGTATGAACCGATTTCCATCAAACGTTTGATGTTCAAGTTTACTTCACGACGAAGGTCACCTTCAACTTTGATTGCATCCACTTCACGACGGATAGCATCTTCTTGATCTGATGTAAGATCACGTACACGAACATCTTCTGAAATTCCAGCAGCAGCCAAAATTTTCTTAGATGTTGCAAGTCCGATACCATAAACATAAGTCAATGAGATTACTACGCGTTTGTCATTTGGAATGTCAACTCCAGCAATACGAGCCATGTTTTCTCCTTTCTATCTTATCCTTGACGTTGTTTGTGTTTTGGATTTGCTGGGCAAATTACCATAACACGACCATTACGACGAATAACTTTACAGTATTCGCAAATTGGTTTGACCGATGGTCTTACTTTCATTTCTTATCCCTCCAAGTTTTTCGATTATTTAAAGCGGTAAGTGATACGTCCACGTGTCAAGTCATATGGACTCATTTCGACAGTAACACGATCTCCCGCTAAAATACGAATATAGTTTTTACGAATTTTACCAGAAACTGTTGCTAAAATCTGATGTCCATTTTCAAGTTCAACCGTAAACATTGCATTCGGCATTGTATCAACTACTTTGCCTTCAACTTCAATCACATCGTCTTTTGCCACGCAAAAGCACCTCCATAAATTTCGATTCGATGCCTCTAGACACAGAGACAACAATTATAAGTCAGACTATTTCAGTATAACATTTGTAGCGGATTTTTGCAAGTGTGAAAAACGCTTTATTTCAAATTTGTCAATACTTTTTCGATATCTGAGAAGACATCATTGATATCTTGGTTACCTTCGATGTCATGAACCAAACCTTTGGCACGGTAGTGAGCAATGATTGGTTCCCCTTGAGCAATATTCACATCCAAACGACGTTTTACTGTCTCAGGCTTATCATCTTCACGTTGGTAGTAATCTTCTTCTTTATAGTCAACTGGTGGGTTAAAGACCTTGTGGAAAGTTTCTCCAGTTACGCGGTGGATGATACGGCCACTCAAACGTTCCAAGAGGCTGTCAGGGTTCACTTCAATATTGATAACACCTTCTAGTTCAATGCCAAGTTCAGCCAATGTTTTGTCCAAGGCATGAGCTTGTTCAATTGTACGTGGGTAACCATCCAACAAGAATCCTGTTTCTTTAATATCATCTTGTGAAAGACGTTCTTTTACGATCCCATTTGTAACTTCGTCAGGAACCAATTCACCCTTGTCAATGTATGACTTGGCAAGAACACCCATTTCAGTTTGATTTGCCATAGCAGCACGGAACATATCACCTGTTGAGATATGTGCAACATGGAATTGTTCTACGATTTTTGCTGCTTGAGTTCCCTTACCTGCACCAGGTAAGCCCATAATCAAAAGATTCATGATTAGATCTCCTTATTTTATTTTTAAATAGAAGCAAAAAGTCTTTTCACCCCTATTTAAAAACAAAATAGAAGAGGGGAGACCAAACTCTCACTAATGTTAGAGTTAAACCTCCACTCCCTCAGCATTTACTGATTCTGTAAATACTTTTATTCTGTTCTGTCCATGAAACCAACATACTTACGTTTCAATAGGTAACCTTCCAATTGTTTGATTCCTTCAATACCTGTAGAGATAATGATCAAAAGACTGGTTCCTCCAAAAGCAACTGCTTCTGAAAGTCCGAAAACATCTTTTGCTACAATCGGTAAAATGGAAATCACACCAAGGAAGAGGGAACCAACCGTTGCAAGACGACGAAGAAGCTTAGACATATATTCTTCTGTACCTTTACCAGGACGAACTCCATGGATATAGGCACCGCTCTTTTGTAGGTTCTCTGCCGCTTTTTCAGGATTAATCTGCACAAACGTATAGAAGAATGTAAAAAGAATAATCAATAAAGCATACATGGCAATACCAGTTGGTGAAGTTGTTGCCAGCATTTCTTGTGCTGTTCTTACCCAAGCCCAATCATGACCTGTAGCGCTCAAAAACTGAAGAATAGCCGCAGGCGCTGCAGTAATCGAACTTGCAAAGATAACAGGGATAACACCAGCAGGATTTACCTTCAAAGGAAGGTAAGAGCTAGATGGAGCACCTTGTGCAACCTTAGTATATTGGATTGGAATTTTGTATTCTGCTTGTTGAACATAAGTTGTAAAATAAATGATCAACAATACAGTAATAATCAAAATGATTACGAAAATGATAGATGAGTTGATACGGCTACTTGGGACGTTCACAAAGTAATCCACATAGATGCCCTGAATCATCTCTGGAATTGAGGCAACAATCCCGGCAAAGATAATCATAGAAACACCATTTCCGTATCCCTTATCTGTAATTTGCTCTCCCAACCAAGTCACAATCATACTACCAGCTGTTAAGATGATACCAATCATGATAAAGACTTGTGGTGTAAGAGCTGTTTTCAACAATTGAGCTCCAGCCAAAGTATTAAAACCAGCTGTAATCCCGATAGATTGCACAAAGGCTAGAACAAGAGCAATATAACGAGTAGCTTGATTTAATTTTCTTCGACCTACTTCCCCTTGTTTACCCCACTCTACAAACTTGGGTAAAATATCCATTTGCAAGAGTTGGACAACGATAGAAGCCGTAATGTAGGGACTAACACCAAGAGCAAAAACTGAGAAGTTTTTCATGGCATTCCCTGAGACCAAACTCAACATGTTTAAGAAGGATAATCCACTTAAAGCATTCAAGCTATTGGCATTCACACCAGGAACTGTAATGCTAGTTCCGATACGAAAGACCAAAACGATAAAAATTGTAAATAAAATTTTTGATCGAACCTGCTTAACTTTAAGAGCTTCTCTTAATAATTTAAAAAACATAGGTCACCTCTCTTAGATGACTTCTACTGAACCACCTTTAGCAGTGATAGCTTCTTCAGCTGATTTAGAGAATTTAGCTGCTTTCACAGTCAATTTCTTAGTCAACTCACCGTTACCAAGAATTTTAACACCTGATTTTTCAGCTTTAACAATTCCTGCTTCGATAAGAACAACTGGAGTAACTTCAGCACCATCTTCAAAGACGTTCAATTGGTCAAGGTTCACAATTGCGTATTCTTTAGCGTTGATGTTAGTGAATCCACGTTTTGGAAGACGACGGAACAATGGAGTTTGTCCACCTTCAAAACCAAGGCGAACTCCGCCACCGCTACGAGCTTTTTGACCTTTTTGACCACGACCAGATGTTTTACCGTTACCTGATGAAGTACCACGACCAACGCGGTTACGTACTTTACGAGAACCTTCTGCAGGTTTCAATTCATGAAGTTTCATTTTTATTTTCTCCTCTTTTGTAAAATGCTAGCGCCGATAAGGGAGAAAAGGTTGTCTCCCCCATCAACTCGCCTATACGACGTCATCATAGATGACTATATCTAGTTTTAGGGGATGGTATAGTGCACATCCCCTAAAAATTCATTAGTTTACTTCTTCAACTGTTACTAAGTGAGATACTGCAGTGATCATACCACGGATAGCAGCGTTATCTTCTTTAATAACAGAGCTGTTCAATTTGCCAAGTCCAAGTGCTACAACAGTTTTACGTTGTGATGGAATGCGTCCGATTGGAGACTTAGTCAAAGTAATTTTAATTTGAGCCATTTTATCCCCTTTCTTATGCCAAATCAGAAACTGAAATACCACGAAGGGCAGCAACTTCTTCAGCGCGTTTCAATTGTTTCAAACCTTCAACAGTTGCACGAACAATGTTGATTGGAGTGTTAGAACCAAGTGATTTAGATGTAATATCTGCCACACCTGCCAATTCCACAACGGCACGAACTGCACCACCAGCGGCAACTCCAGAACCTTCTACAGCAGGTTTCAACAATACTTTAGCTCCACCGAATTCTGAAAGAACTTCGTGTGGGATTGTTGTTCCAACCATAGGAACTTCGATTAAGTTTTTCTTAGCATCATCTACTGCTTTACGGATTGCTTCTGGAACTTCTTGAGCTTTACCAGTACCAAATCCTACGCGACCGTTGTGGTCACCAACAACAACAAGAGCTGCGAAACGAAGACGACGTCCACCTTTAACAACTTTTGTAACACGGTTGACAGCAACTACGCGTTCTTCTAATTCAACTGCATTGTCTTTAAATGCCATTTTCTAGTGTCCTCCTATTAGAATTTCAATCCGTTTTCACGAGCTGCATCAGCCAAAGCTTTCACACGTCCGTGATATAGATATCCACCGCGGTCGAACACCACTTCTGAAATACCTTTAGCGTTTGCACGTTCTGCAACGAGTTTACCGACAGCAACGGCTTGTTCAGTTTTAGTTCCTTTTGAAACTTCTTTGTCAAGAGTTGAAGCACTTGCGAGCGTTACACCCGCTACGTCATCAATCACTTGAGCGTAGATGCCTGTATTAGAACGGAATACGTTCAAACGTGGGCGATCAGCAGTTCCAGAGAGTTTTCCGCGAACGCGACGGTGGCGTTTTTGGCGGAGTTTGTTTTTATCTGGTTTTGAAATCACAGTTTTCACCTCTTTAGTTTTAAATCGTGTGCTATGCACAAAGTTGGAAAATAGGTTGGTGGTTGAGAATCAACCACTCAACATTATTTACCTGTTTTACCTTCTTTACGGCGAACGAATTCACCAACGTAACGAATACCTTTACCTTTATATGGTTCTGGTGAACGAAGGCTACGTACGTAAGCAGCTGTTTGACCAACTACTTCTTTTGAAATTCCGCTAACAACGATTGTTGTTGGGTTTGGAAGTTCAAAAGTAATTCCTTCTGGAGCTTCAACTTCGTCTGGATGAGATTTACCAACAGCCAAAACAAGTTTAGATCCTTGAAGTTGTGCACGGTAACCAACCCCGCGCATTTCAAGTTCTTTCTTGAATCCTTCTGATACACCAATAACCATGTTGTTCAAAAGGGCACGAGTAGTTCCGTGGATAGTTTTCATCTCTTTTGAATCGTTTGGACGGTGAAGAGTTACTTCAGTACCTTCCACACGGATTTCAATATCTTTTGAGAACTCACGAGTAAGTTCTCCTTTAGGTCCTTTTACAGTTACAACGTTGTCATTGTTAGTGATTTCAACACCAGCAGGCAACACGATAACTTTATTACCAATACGTGACATGTTTATTTTCTCCTGTTAGATTGTCAGGCCAGAACGGCCAGTTTTCACGGGGGCTAAATCGATTTCTCGATTTAAAGGAACATTTAGGTTTCAATTTCAAAGTGAATCTAGGCATCGTCTCGCAGGCATAACTTTAGGTTAGGCAAGAGACGATAACGAAGAGTCACAAAGAAATTGAGAGCTAAATATTACCAAACGTAAGCGATAACTTCTCCACCAACATTCTTTTGGCGTGCTTCTTTATCAGTAAGCAAACCTTCAGAAGTTGAAAGGATAGCAATTCCAAGTCCGTTAAGAACTTTTGGAAGGTCTTCACGTTTTTTGTAGACACGAAGTCCTGGTTTAGAAACACGTTTCAAGTTAGTGATAACTTTTTCACCGTTTGGTCCGTATTTAAGAAATACACGGATGATGCCTTGTTTGTCATCTTCGATGATTTCAACGTTTTTTACAAAACCTTCGCGTTTAAGGATTTCAGCAATCCCTTTTTTGATGTTTGATGCAGGTACTTCAAGTACTTCGTGTTTAGCTTGGTTAGCATTACGAATACGAGTTAGGAAGTCTGCGATTGGGTCAGTCATAACCATTTTGTTTTTCTCCTCTTACTAGTAGTTTGCAAGTTGCACTTGCTAGTTAATGATTGAGCTAGGCTCAGAATATGTTTCTAGGTTTCAATTCCTAAGTGAGTCTAGGCATCTGCTTGCAGGCATAACTTGAGTTAGGCAAAAGCAGATAACGACGAATCACGACGGGATTGAAAGCTAGAATTACCAAGATGCTTTTGTTACACCAGGAATTTGTCCTTTGTAAGCTAATTCACGGAAGCAAACACGGCAAAGTTTAAATTTGCGGTAAACTGAATGTGGACGACCACATTTTTCACAACGAGTATAAGCTTGAGTAGAGAACTTCGCTGGACGTTTGTTCTTAGCAATCATTGATTTTTTAGCCATTAGATTTACCTCCTATATTATTTTGCAAAAGGCATTCCAAGGCCTGTAAGCAATGCACGTGACTCTTCGTCAGTGTTAGCAGTAGTTACGATAACGATGTCAAGACCACGAGTTTTGTCAACGTCATCGAAGTTGATTTCTGGGAAAATCAATTGTTCTTTCACACCAAGTGTGTAGTTTCCACGTCCGTCAAATGATTTTGTTGGAACACCATGGAAGTCACGTACACGTGGAAGTGAAACTGAAACCAATTTATCCAAGAATTCGTACATACGTTCACCACGAAGGGTAACTTTTGCACCGATCGCAACACCTTCACGAAGACGGAAGCCGGCGATTGATTTTTTAGCTTTAGTGATAAGTGGTTTTTGACCTGAGATAAGTGCCAATTCTTCAGCAGCTTTTTCAAGGCTTTTAGCGTTTGATACAGCTTCACCAACACCCATGTTCAAAACGATCTTATCTACTTTAGGCACAGCCATCACTGATGAGTAGTTGAATTGTTCTGTCAAAGCAGGAACTACTTCATTAAGATATTTTTCTTTTAAACGATTTGCCATTATACTTCTCCTTTCCTTCGTGATTAATCAAGCACTTCGCCTGATTTTTTGTTGTAGCGAACTTTTTTACCGTCTACAAATTTGTAACCAACACGACCAGCTACACCATTTTTGTCCAAAACTTGAACGTTTGATACGTGGATAGCTGCTTCTTTCTCGATGATACCACCTTGAGGAAGCTCGTTAGTTGGACGTTGGTGTTTCTTAACGATGTTAACACCTTCAACGATAACTTTGTTTACTTTTGGAAGGGCAGTAAGGACAACAGCTTCTGTTCCCTTATCTTTACCAGCGATTACGCGAACTTTGTCGCCTTTTTTTACAAACATTAGGTTTCTCCTTGATTTTTCTTACGCCCATAAGGGCACCCTGGAGGTAAATCCAGGGGACTAGTTTGTTTCTAAAAATTAAAGTACTTCTGGAGCAAGTGACACGATCTTCATGAAGCCACCTTCACGCAATTCACGTGCAACTGGGCCAAAGATACGTGTTCCGCGAGGAGTTTTATCTTCACGGATGATAACTGCTGCGTTTTCGTCAAATTTGATGTATGAACCATCAGCACGACGAGCACCTGATTTAGTACGAACGATAACTGCTTTAACAACGTCACCTTTTTTAACCGCACCACCAGGAGTAGCTTGTTTTACAGATGCCACGATAACATCACCGATGTTTGCAAATTTACGTCCTGAACCACCAAGAACTTTGATAGTCAAGATTTCGCGAGCACCGCTGTTGTCTGCGACTTTCAAACGAGTTTCTGTTTGAATCATTTCAGTTTTCTCCTTTCAGGTTTGATTAGATGATGACCGCTTCTTCAACAACTTCTACAAGACGGAAACGTTTTGTAGCTGAAAGCGGACGAGTTTCCATGATACGTACAATATCGCCTTCTTTGGCAACATTGTTTTCATCATGAGCTTTGTATTTTTTAGAGTAGTTAATACGTTTACCATAGACTGGGTGGTTACGTTTTGTTTCAACTACAACTGTGATTGTCTTGTCCATTTTGTCAGATACAACACGTCCAACAAGAACTTTACGATTATTGCGTTCCATTGAAATTTCTCCTTCCCTAGTCTATTATTTCGCTTCAGATTGAACTGTTTTGATACGAGCGATTTGTTTTTTAACTTCTTTCAAGCGAGCTGTTTGTTCCAATTGACCAGTAGCAGCTTGGAAACGAAGTTCAAACAATTCTTTTTTCAATTCGTTTTCGCGCTTCGCGAGTTCTTCTTGAGAAAGACCACGAAGTTCTTTAACAAATTCTTTTACTTCATTAAGTTTCATGCCTTCTCCTTATTCTGCTTCACGTTTTACGAATTTACATTTAACTGGCAATTTGTGGCTAGCAAGACGAAGTGCTTCGCGTGCAATCTCTTCAGATACACCAGCGATTTCGAACATCACTTTACCACGTTTAACTGGTGCTACCCAACCTTCAGGTGCCCCTTTACCAGATCCCATACGCACACCGATAGCTTTAGCAGTGTATGATTTGTGTGGGAAGATTTTAATCCAAACTTTACCACCACGTTTCATGTAACGAGTCATGGCGATACGAGCAGCTTCGATTTGGCGGTTAGTGATCCAGTGGCTAGTTGTAGCTTGAAGACCGTATTCACCGAATGCTACTTCTTTTCCACCTTTTGCTTCACCGCGCATTTTTCCACGGAATTCACGACGGTGTTTAACACGTTTAGGTACTAACATTGGTTATTTACCTCCTTTAGTGTTTTTGCGAGCTGGAAGAACTTCACCACGGTAGATCCATACTTTAACACCAAGTTTACCGTATGTAGTATCTGCTTCTTCCCAAGCGTAATCGATATCTGCACGAAGTGTGTGAAGTGGAACAGTTCCTTCAGAGTATCCTTCTGCACGGGCGATATCTGCACCGTTCAAACGACCTGATACTTGAGTTTTGATTCCTTTAGCTCCAGCACGCATTGCACGTTGGATTGCTTGTTTTTGTGCACGACGGAAAGCAACACGTTGCTCCAATTGACGAGCAATTCCTTCACCTACAAGGTGAGCATCCAAATCAGGTTGTTTGATTTCGATGATGTTGATGTGTACTTGTTTTCCAGTCAATTTGTTAAGTTTTGCACGGAGTGCATCAACGTTAGCACCACCTTTACCGATAACCATACCTGGTTTAGCAGTGTGAAGTGAAACGTTAACTTTGTTTACTGCGCGTTCGATTTCGATAGTTGAAACTGCTGCGTCAGCAAGTTCTTTTTGAACGAATTTACGGATTGCAAGATCTTCATGAAGGTAATCCGCGTATTCTTTTTCAGCATACCATTTGGCATCCCAATCACGGATGATGCCGACACGCATACCAATTGGATGTACTTTTTGACCCACGATTTTACCTCCTTATTTTTCTGCAACAGCTACAGTGATGTGAGCTGTACGTTTGTTGATTGGTGAAGCTGAACCTTTCGCACGTGGACGGAAACGTTTCATAGTTGGTCCTTCGTTTGCGAATGCTTCAGATACTACCAAGTTAGCTTTATCCAAACCAAAGTTGTTTTCAGCGTTAGCTACAGCTGAGTTCAAAACTTTCAAGATGATTTCAGCAGCTTTGTTTGGAGTGAATGTCAAGATTGCGATTGCATCGGCTACGCTTTTACCACGGATGTTATCAAGAACAAGACGTGATTTACGAGGTGAAACACGTACTGTACGAGCCATTGCTTTAGCTGAAGTAATTTCTGCCATTTATGTTCTCCTTATTTTCTACGTGTTTTCTTGTCGTCTGCAGCGTGACCTTTGTAAGTACGAGTTGGTGCAAATTCACCAAGTTTGTGACCTACCATGTCTTCTTGGATGTAAACAGGTACGTGTTTACGTCCGTCATAAACTGCAATAGTGTAACCAATGAAACTTGGGAAGATCGTTGAACGACGTGACCAAGTTTTAATAACTTTTTTCTTTTCGTCGTTAGCTTGAGCTTCAACTTTTTTCATCAAATGCTCATCGACGAAAGGTCCTTTTTTAAGACTGCGTCCCATTTTTATATTTTCTCCTTTAAATGTTGTACCACAGCGGCTTGCGCTCACAAGGAGCGCTACCGAGCTGGCGGATTTACTAGTTGCTTAAGCGACTAGTTTAATATTATTTCTCGTTGCGACGACGAACGATAAGTTTGTCAGATTTCGCTTTCTTGTTACGAGTTTTAAGACCAAGAGCAGGTTTGCCCCATGGAGTAGATGGTGCTTTACGACCAACTGGTGCTTTACCTTCACCACCACCGTGTGGGTGATCGTTAGGGTTCATTACAGAACCACGAACTGTTGGGCGGATACCTTTCCAACGGCTACGTCCTGCTTTACCAAGGTTTACAAGTCCATGTTGTTCATTTCCGACAACACCAACTGTAGCACGGCAAGTTCCAAGAATCATACGAACTTCACCTGATTGAAGACGAACAAGAACGTATTTACCTTCAGAACCCAATACTTGAGCAGATGCTCCAGCAGCACGTACCAATTCACCACCACGACCTGGTTTCAACTCGATGTTGTGGATCAAAGTACCAACTGGGATGTTAGCAAGTGGAAGAGCATTTCCGACTTTAATATCTGCTTCTGGACCTGAAACGATACGTTGACCTACTTCAAGACCTTTTGGAGCGATGATGTATGCTTTCACACCGTCAGTGTAGTGTACAAGAGCGATGTTTGCAGAACGGTTTGGATCGTACTCGATTGTTTTAACAACTGCTTCAACGTTGTCTTTGTTACGTTTGAAGTCAACCAAACGGTAGAAACGTTTGTGTCCACCACCTTGGTGACGAACTGTGATACGACCGTTGTTATTACGACCAGCCTTGCTCTTCAATGCAACAAGCAATGATTTTTCAGGAGTGCTTGTTGTGATTTCAGCGAAATCCAAAGAAGTCATATTACGGCGACCGTTTGTTGTTGGTTTATAAACACGAATTCCCACGATATTTCCTCCTTAGATTATTCAGCTTCAGCAGCAAACAACTCGATTGCTTTTGAATCAGCTGTAAGTGTGATGATAGCTTTTTTAGTTTTGTTAGTAAAACCAGTGTAACGTCCAACACGTTTAGCTTTTGGTTTTACGTTGATTGTGTTAACATTAGCAACTTTAACACCTTCGAAAGCAGCTTCAACAGCTTGCTTGATCAAAAGTTTGTGTGCACGAGTGTCAACTTCAAATACATATTTTCCTGCTTCAAGTTGAGCCATTGAGCTTTCAGTGATTACAGGTTTTTTGATAACATCATACAAATTCATTATGCAAGAACCTCCTCGATTTTAGAGATAGCTGCTTGAGTAACAAGAAGTTTGTCACTATTTGCGATGTCAAGAACACTTGCAGTTGTAGCAGTCGCAACTTTCACGTTTGGAAGGTTACGAGCTGAGAGAGCTGCGAATTCGTTTCCTTCTTCAAGAATAACAAGGACTTTAGAATCGATGCTCAAAGCTGCAAGAACTTTTGCAAATTCAGCAGTTTTTGGAGCTGTAAATTCAAGAGAATCAACGGCTACAAATTTATTTTCAGCAACTTTTTCTGAGTAAACAGATTTAAGTGCAAGGCGACGAACTTTTTGAGGAAGTTTGTACGCATAGCTACGTGGAGTTGGTCCGAAGACGATTCCACCACCACGCCATTGTGGAGAGCGGATAGAACCTTGACGAGCACGTCCAGTTCCTTTTTGACGCCATGGTTTGCGTCCGCCACCTGAAACAGCTGAGCGGTTTTTAACTGCGTGAGTTCCTTGACGAAGGCTAGCACGTTGGCTGATGATCACATCAAACACAACAGATTGGTTTGGTTCGATACCAAAGATTGCATCGTTAAGAACAACTTCGCCCGCTTGTTTGCCAGTTTGGTCGAATAATGTTACATTTGCCATTTTGACTGTATTCCCCTTTCCTTATTATTTACCAGCTTTAACTGCTGACTTGATAGTGATAAGAGATTTCTTAGCACCTGGTACGTTACCTTTGATAAGGATAACGTTCTTTTCTGGAACAACTTGTACAACTTCAAGGTTTTGAATTGTTACGCGGTCACCACCCATACGTCCTGCAAGGTTTTTACCTTTGAATACGCGGTTAGGTGCAACAGGTCCCATAGAACCTGGACGACGGTGGTAACGAGAACCGTGAGCCATTGGTCCACGTGATTGTCCGTGGCGTTTGATAACACCTTGGAAACCTTTACCTTTAGAAGTACCAGTTACGTCAACAACATCTCCAGCTGCGAATGTTTCAACTGTGATTTCAGCGCCAACTTCCAAGCCTTCAACGTTTTTGAATTCACGAATGAAGCGCTTAGGAGCCGTGTTAGCTTTCGCTACATGTCCTTTAGCAGGTTTGTTGCTCAATACTTCGCGTTTGTCATCGAAACCAACTTGGATAGCGTTGTATCCGTCTGTTTCAACAGTTTTAACTTGAAGAACAACGTTTGGAGTTGCTTCAATAACTGTTACAGGGATCAATTCGCCAGCTTCAGTGAAGATTTGAGTCATTCCCACTTTTTTCCCTAAGATTCCTTTTGTCATGAGAAAATAGTTCCTTTTCTATATTTTTTATTCAAAAAGTTTTTAACGAGCGTTTTTTATGCTCAAATATCAAGCTTTAGATTAAAGTTTGATTTCTACGTTTACACCACTTGGAAGATCCAATTTCATCAACGCATCAACTGTTTTTTGAGTTGGGTTAACGATATCGATCAAACGTTTGTGTGTACGCATTTCAAATTGTTCGCGAGAGTCTTTGTATTTGTGAGTCGCACGAATAATTGTGTAGAGGCTACGTTCAGTTGGAAGTGGGATTGGACCCGCAACTTGTGCACCTGTACGAGTAGCTGATTCTACGATTTTTGCAGCCGCTGTGTCAAGCGTACGGTGTTCGTAAGCTTTCAAACGGATACGGATTTTTTTGTTTGCCATCTTTTTCTCCTTTTCGTCTATTTAAGATAATAGGCTAGCTCCACAAGAAAACCGACGCGTTGTTACGTGGCAATGCAACCGAGCGTGTCGCAACCTCTTGCATCAAAGCTAAGGCTGTAATTTACAGCACCATAATAGAATAACACAAAACCCCTGCGATTGCAAGGGATTTGTTGCTGTTTTTTTAAAATTTTTAACATGAAAATGTTTTCTTTTTTGGTGGGTCATTTATTTAAGTATTTTATGGAAGAAAGTTACTCTCTCTTCACCTGTTCATAGCTTTCTTTTCCGTCATTAAGCTTGTCCCAAATCACTACTTGCCCACTTTTGAGAGATTTTTGCACATCGATAATTCGTTGATTGGAAGAACCTCGAAACTGGAGCATGAGATTTCTCTTAGTTCGATCGTATCGTCCATCGACAAGAATGTCAATCAATGATAAGAGTTCCAGTTTATCTGGAGTTTCCAACAACATTTCTTCCCATGTATAGCCCGTCCAGGACCAGATGTCTTTGTCTGGCAATTCCTTCCGGATACGTTTCACGAGTGGCAAAAGGATTCCTGTATTAAGGAAGGGTTCTCCTCCTAATAAAGTCAAGCCTTGAACATAAGGTTGAGCGAGATCTTCCATGATCTGTTCTTCTAATTCTGCTGTATAAGGAATGCCAGCATTAAAAGACCAAGTCGCAACATTATAACATCCCTCGCAGTGAAACATGCAACCTGATACATAGAGGGAGTTACGCACACCCTCTCCATCTACAAAGTTGAAGGCCTTGTAATCAATAATCCGCCCTTGACTGAGTTCTTCGCTTTTCCATTCTTGTGGTTTTGGATTATTCATTCGCTACCTCTATCCAATAACGCTCGACTCCATTACGAACATCCTCAAGGAGCCCACCATTTGCTAAAATGACTGCTCTGCTAGCAGGATTATTCACGCTACAGGTCACAAGCGTTCTCTTGATGTTCTTTTCCTTAGCAACTTGCAAGCCCTGACGGAGAGTTTCCTTAGCATAACCCTTGACTCTTTCTGATGGACGAATGGAGTAGCCAATGTGACCAGCATAATTCAATAAACCCTCATTCAGTCTCAATCGCAGATTCAAAAATCCTAGAGCACGGCCTACATCATCAAATGATACAAATTGAATAGAAGGAACACGATTTTCAGGCAAGTTTATTCCCATCTCTTTTTGCATATTTGTTTCCAACCATTCTTCATACACAAAGTTCTCTGTATCCCAAAATCCTCCATCATGGGCTGATTGGTTCTTTTCAAACTCTGCCATCATCTCTAAAACTGTTTCTTTATCTGCTAATCTTGGTCTGCGTAGTTCCATCCTTACCTCCCGCTATGAGAAAAGCGAGAGCTGACTCTCACTTTTATTTCTTCTTATTCTTGTTTAAAAATTGTTCTCTGAGGCTGAGCAAGCGTTCTTTTTTACCAGCTCCGCCTTTAGAGTGTTTCTCGTGATAACGGGTCACTTGTGCGCGCCCCTTATCGTCTAATTGATATTTTCCCATTTCATTTCTTTCTAATTTGTTACTTGGTGACCAGCCATTTTAATCGTTGAGCCATTCATGTGTTTGACACGCGCAGCGATTTCCTTGTGACGCCCATTGACCATCGGTCTCGCTTGAGGATTGCCTAGATAGCCGCAAGTTCGTTTGACCACATCTACTGTTTTAGGATCGCTATTGCCACAGTTTGGACAAGCAAAGCCCCTCTCAGTTGGTTCAAAATCCCCTTCAAAGTCACACTTGTAGCAACGGTCTATTGGAGTATTGGTCCCAAGATAGCCCACACGGTCATAAGCATAATCCCAGACAGCTTCCAGGGCCTTTGGATTTTGCTGAAGGACTGGATACTCACAATAATGGATGAAACCACCTGACGCACCTGCTTCTGGATAGACTTTCTCAAAGTCCAATTTTTCAAAAGGTGTTGGATTTTTACGAACATCGTAGTGGAATGAATTGGTGTAGTATTCCTTATCTGTAATATCAGGAATAGAACCAAACTTGTCTGTATCTAGTCTACAGAAACGGTCTGTCAAACTTTCAGATGGTGTTGAGTAGATAGAGAAATGATAGCCATATTGGTCAGACCACTCTTCTACACGGCGTTTCATATCACGAATGATATCCAGCGTGAATTCCTTGGCTTCTGGATTGTGTTCCCAACTATTTCCAAAGAAGACAGTAGCCACTTCGTACAAACCGATATAGCCTAGTGAAACGGTTGCACGACGATTCTTAAAGAGCTGGTCAACACTTTCTTCCTTACCTAGACGATGGCCAAAAGCACCGTACTGATAGAGGATAGGAGCATTCGCTGGCGTCGCCTCTTTAGTGCGTTCGACACGGTAAACAAGAGCATCTTCAGCGATATTCATACGCTCGTTGAAGATTTCCCAGAACTTGTTCATGTCACCATCAGACTCGAGAGCAATACGAGGTAAATTAACCGTCACAACTCCTAGGTTCATACGACCTGAATTGACTTCTACACCATTTTCATCCTTCCATCCTTGAAGAAACGAACGGCAACCCATAGGCACCTTAAAAGAACCTGTCAAGTCAACAATCTTATCGTAAGACAAGACGTCTGGGTACATCCGCTTGGTTGCACACTCAAGAGCCAACTGCTTAATGTCGTAGTTGGGAGTCCCTTCTTCCAAGTTAAGACCTCTTTTAAGCGTAAAGATAAGCTTAGGGAAGATGGCTGTACGATGCTCAGAACCAAGACCCTTTATCCGAATACTCAAAATAGCTTTTTGAATTTCACGCTCAAAACGATTGGTTCCTAGACCAAAACCTAGCGAAGTAAAAGGTGTTTGC
This sequence comes from Streptococcus mitis, assembly GCF_000960005.1. GTDB lineage: Bacteria > Bacillota > Bacilli > Lactobacillales > Streptococcaceae > Streptococcus > Streptococcus mitis_CK. The sequence continues at coordinate 1,340,776 of NZ_JYGP01000002.1, forward strand.
CCATTTGAAGTGAAGAGGGTGTTGATTTCATACTCAAGAGATTGCATGGCATCATAGATATCTTTTTGAGTTTTCTTCCAAGCGTAATCTTCCCGTTTGTCAGGTAAGACCCATTCTTCCGCATCCTTAAGGTGTTTTTGATAATTCTTCTCTGCATAAGGTGACAAAACTTCATCTATACGGTCAGCTGAACAGCCCCCATACTGGCTAGAAGCAACATTGGCAATGATTTGGGAAATCTGAGCTGTCGCAGTCTGGATAGACTTGGGACTCTCTACCTCTGCATTTCCAATCTTAAAACCATTTTCCAACATCCCCTTGAAATCAATCAAACAGCAGTTAGTCATAGGTGTATAGGGACTGTAGTCCAAATCGTGATAGTGGATATCCCCTTTTTGGTGGGCATTGGCTACGTGCTTAGGAAGCATTTGCAGTCCGATTGACTTTCCAACAATTCCTGCTGTCAAATCACGCTGAGTGTTAAAGACATCACTGTCTTTATTAGCATTTTCATTGACAACTGCCTGGTCTTTGTTAAGAAGCTTATGGATACTAAAGTTAATATCTGTCGCTTTTGAGCGCTCAAAATCCCTTTGTGTCCGATAAGTAATATACTCCTCAGCCAGCGCATATTCTTTGGCTTCAAGCAGTTCATGTTCTACGATATTTTGAATTTCGTAAATCTTAACCCCCTGTGGAAAGCGACTATGAATTTCTGTGACAATTCGCTCGGTCAGAGCATTTAGGCGCTTTTCGACTAAGGGTGTCACATCCATAACCTTGTCTGCCGCCTTGTGGAGAGCCTTGTCAATCTTGTCCACATCAAATACAACACGTCTCCCATCTCGTTTCTCAACGAAGAGAGTTGGCAAAATTGTAATTTTTTCTTCTAGTGCAATCATATGCATGCTCTTTTCTAAAATGTTCTTTCTAAAAAGTATTATACCACTCTAAAAAGAAAAATCAATATCTTGTGGTAAAAATCCTAAAATTTTTAAAAATACACAAGATATTGATTCGGTTATTTGATTTTATAGACTTTAAACTCTGAGTAATCAGTCTTTACTTGTTGGTAATTTTCTTTCAAGATTGTTTCCACTTCAGACCAGACTGCTACCTTATCATTCACCACAATCACCTTAGGTTGGTTTTCTTTCAAGTCATTGATTAAACTAGTTTTATTCTCTTCTGTATTCGTATAAAGAAGAGGTGATGGGAACATGGATCCAGCCAAACGCTGGCTTTCTTTATACATCTGAACATGTGAATCCCAAATATAAATTTGGTCTCCCTCACTCGTCTCTTGTTTGACTCTATCTACCACTTGATGTTGTTCTCTATAGGAAGCTGGATGTAAGATAAAACGAGCTACAAAAGGAATTGCAATCAGATAAACCACCACTAGGATCGGTAAGTAGAGATTCCCTTTCATGAATTTTTTCCATAAAGTAGGAACATCTTCTCTTCTCCGACGACGAGCTCCTCTAGCTGAATGTTTCCCACGAATACTGGTCATCAAAAGAAGGAGTAAAAATGGAAGGATTAGAATCAAACGCGAACCGTGAAGAGGTTCTTGAGAAAAAAGCAACAAGGCTAATACAAATAGGAAAGCAAAACTAGCTGGTACTGAAATAACATATGATCTTGATGCCTTTGATTGGAACAAACCTAGAAAAACAAGGAAGAGAGCTCCTAAACCAAAGGTCAATAAACCATAGAATAAAAGATGATCCATTAGTTGAGGATTGGTAAAGACCTGAAGGGAATCAATCGGATACAAAAGACTCCCTATAGTTCCTCCAAAACCACCTGAAGCAAGGACATAGTAGCCTAGTGGATAAAAAATGAGAGAAAAGCCAAGTGCCGCTGCAAAAAACTGATAAACTCCATGAGCAAGGCGACCATGCCCAACATTAAAGACAAATAAACCGATCGTTACTACTGCAGTAAAGAGAAGACTTGTAAGAGGCTCTATGAAAAATGATAGGGCCAAGAAAATCCCCAGACGTAGAAATCCCTTGTCATGGTTAGGAGTTGATAGATAAGCTGCTATGAATGAAAATCCTGCAAACAGGAATGGCAGAGCTAAAATCGTAGCATAGCCTCCTCCAAAACCGAGACCAGATACCAAAATATAAAATATGGTTAGGAGTTGTTTGGCTTGTTCCCTTTGTCCCGTCAAATACTCTGTCGAAGAAAAGAGGAAATAACCTCCTCCTAAGAGAGCTAGCCATTCTACCAAGGCAAAAAGAATGCCTCCTTGGGTAATATAAAGTAGCAAGTAATAAAGAAGACCGTGACTAGCATAATAGCTACTGTAAAGCTGTCCTCCCTGATGCCAAGCCCACCCTATATACAAATCCTGCGCCTGAGAAGGACTTACCATATCTAAAAGTAAAGGTATCACCACAGAAAAAACCGTTGCAATCGTACTTCCAATGATGAGTCTGAAAAACGGGAAAGCTACCTGTTCTTCTTTTTCCACATGAGATTCAAGATTCCTATCCAGTCTATTTTCAATTTCATTACTCTGTATCGTTTCGGATACTTCTTCGATTCTGCCATATACAGCCATGTCGTTTCTCCTATTCAATTTATCTGTCTTAGTATATCAAAAAGACCTAAAATTGTCAGCTTGCGATGGCTGTTTGAGTGATTTTTTGCATAGTTTCACAAAGGTTTCAATTTCCCGAAATCGGTGTAAATGCGTCTGTTTAAATGACATGATATAATCCAATTCTTTCTGAGTCAGCATCATTCCCCCTCTATCTTTCTATTCGTAAAAGGCAAGAAAAATAGGACTGGGTTGTGTCCTAAGTCCTAGATTTCTTATAAGATTGGGGCAAATAACTGGGCAATTTCCTTAATCAATTTTTGATACCAGCTATTTTTTATCGTATGAGGGAAAATTTCTTGAGATACTGAAAAAATCTCCTGAAAATCTTTTTGAATCTCTGTGATTGATGCCGTTTTATATAGCAAAACTGCATCTTCATAGTGATGAAGCAAACTTCTATAATCTAAATTAATCGTTCCAACTGCAGCAAAGTCCTTGTCCACTAGGATTTGTTTACTGTGGATAAAGCCTGGACTATACTCAAAAATCCTGACTCCTGCTGACAAAAGATCCGGATAGGCTCCTCTTGTTATGAGCTGGATTAATTTTTTATCCGGAATGAAAGGAGTCACGATGCGGACATCAACACCCCTCATGGCTGCATTTTTAATACTCTCAGTTAAATCATAGTCAATAATCAAATAGGGTGTTGTGATATAGACTGAATCAGTAGCCTGATTAATCAAACTTTGATAAACTTTTTTCCCTACTTGAGTACGGAAGATGGGCTTGGGTCCACTACCGTAAGGAATGCAGAGCCCTTGGCCAGAACAAGGCTGATTTTCCAGGTGATACTGGTCAAAATCGCTGATTTCCCCACGATTGATGTACCAAGTCATCAAAAAAAGACGGGTTAGAGCCTTGACACCAGGGCCATCTATGCGAATCCCACTATCCTTCCAATAGCCAAAACGTTCTACATGATTGATGTACTCATCGGCTAAGTTAATGCCTCCTGTATAAGCTACCTGACCATCTATGACAAGGATTTTACGATGGTCCCGATTGTTGTAAGCCACCGTCAAACGAGGAATCACCTTGTTAAACTTATGGGCTTCAATTCCTCGACTACGAAGCTGAATAGTATAGTCTCCAGGTAAAGTCGCCATACAGCCGATATCATCATAGAGCATCTTGACCTCTACCCCCTGAGCTGCCTTTTGCTCTAGTATGTCTAGTATGCTATTCCACATCAAACCTTCTTCGACAATATAGTACTCTAGAAAGATAAACTTTTCAGCTTTCTTGAGGTCTTCCAACATATATTGCCACATCCTTTCACCCGAAGAAAAGAATTGTGAGTCTGTTCGATCATAGACATCGGCGTTACTATCCATACTTAACAAAGATTTGATAACTCCGTAAGCCGCCTTATCATCTTCCTTCAATTTCTGGCGGAGAGCTTTACTGTTATCCTCCCGAAAATGCATAGAACCAAGTTTGTCCAACTGCTTGATTTCTTTTTTGGATAATCGTCTTTCACCAAACATCAGATAGAGCAAGGGGCCAATGACAGGAACAAAAGTCACCACTAACCACATCACTTTACTATCAGGTGTCATTGAACGATTGACAATTGCGACAATAGTCGCCATACTCATAAAAATTAAGACAATTACCCATAGAATAGGGGCCATACGCCCTAAATAGAGAAAGAGACCAAAAACAAGAAAAAGTTCAAGTAGCATAATCGAAAGACTAAAGCCATACTTGGACATCAATAATTGAAATTTTCTATATTTCATATCCCCTCCTTGATAGTTTGAATGCTAAAAACAGGTAATTAATACTAGTATAACTCAGTTATTCGGTAGAAGGCAAGTATTTATAATCATTTTTCTGAGCAAAAGCAAAAGAGACCGAAAAATCCAGTCTCCTTCTAGTCTATTTTGATAAAACAATGCGATCAGATGCTTCTCTATCCATATCGTCGATAATCATCTGATTGCCATTGATTGCATAAATCTTGACATCATCACCAATAATCATGCGTTGATTAGCAACGTCGAAACTAACCTGTTTGATTTCTTGTTCCCCGTCAGTTCCTACCTGAGTCCAGGTACCAGTTGTTCCAGTCACCACTAAAGTGATACGGTCTCCTTCGTCCTGACCAGTATAAGTTCCATCAATATTAGTTGGTTGAGCCTCAGGCGCATTTTGTGAAGAACTTGTTGCTGCCTGGTTGCTATTTTCTGTAGAAGATGAAGCTGTTGCTTGTGATTGTTGAGTTTGTTGAGTTTGCGATTGAGCTACTGGTTGTTGAACTTGTTGAGTTCTTTGTGAACAAGCTACTAAGAGACTAAGACTTGCTAAAGAAGCAAAAGAAAGTGTGAATCTTTTTAATTTCATGATGAATTTCCTTTATGCTACCAATTTAGAGAAATTTTCTCTAACCAGCAATTCCCCTAGTATAACAAGTTTAAAAAAGGTGGTTAATTTATCTGCTCATGGTCCAGCAGGTAGCCCCGTACTTCTGAGATAAAATAGAGAGACCCTGTAATGAATAACAGGTCCTTGGTATCGGCTCTTTCTTCAAAACTGCTGATAAATTCTCGGTAAGAGGGAATTGCATGGTAACCTGTTACATCTGTCTCGTCCAGAGAACCTTGATAGTCAAAACCAGTCACCTTGAGTTCCACCTGAGGTAAATTTTCAGTCAGATAAGCCAACATCCCTTGATAATCCTTCCGTTTCAAGGCTCCAAAGAGGATTTGAGGACGATAACCTCCCTGCTCTTTTTCTTTGACAAACTCCACCAGGCAAATCAAGGCAGGGAGGTTATGAGCACCGTCCAAGTAAATCTGAGGACGAATACGCTCCAAACGGCCAGCCCAATGGGTCTTCTCCAAAGCCTGTCTTACAACCTGCTCATCAACAGCTTCCTTTCCTTCTCTCATAAAGAGAAGAAACGTTTGTAGCGCCAAGGCAGCATTTTCCTGCTGATAAGTTCCTTCTAAACCTATTTTCAACTGTGAAAGGTTAGCCAAAGAGCTTGAAAAATCCCCATTCAGCATTGAAAAATCCTGACCTGCCTGATAAAGGTCAACAGCTAAAGATTCGGCTTTTTTCTGACAGACAAGTCTAGCTTCTGGAGGCAATTTCGCAATCACTGCCTTTTTACCAGCCTTAAAAATGCCAGCTTTCTGCTCTGCGATTGCTGCTATACTGTCACCCAGAGTCTCCTGATGATCAAGTCCGATGGAAGTGATGACAGCAATCTCTCCAGTTACCACATTGGTCGTGTCTAGTAAACCACCAATTCCCACTTCTAGTAAAAGCAAATCCACCGCTTGCTCTCTAAAATAAAGAAAAGCAATCAAGGTCAGCAATTCAAAAAAAGACAACTGGTCATGGGTTTGCAGGAGCGTTTTCTCCATCTCCTTGACCTTATTAGCCAAACGGATGAAGTCTGCATCAGCTATTGGTTGCCCGTTAATGCAGATTCGATCATTGATAGAGACGATATGAGGGGAGGTGAAAGTCGCAACTTTTTTGCCATGCCCCATAAATAACTCCCTCATAAAAGCAATGGTAGATCCTTTTCCATTAGTTCCTGTTACGTGGATAATAGGATAAGACTTCTCGGGATTCCCCAACAAATCCACCGCTTGTTGCATTCGGCCCAAGCCTGATCGAAAATTCAAACCAATCCGACTATGGAGCCATTCTTCTACTTCAAACATATACATCTCCTTAATTACAGGTTCAATCAACTGCCTCAATAAAGTCTCATAACTAACAAAAACGAGGCCAGGATTTTCGTCCCGACCTCTCACCTGGTTAGCTAATAACTAGCTACTATGAATATTAACTTGGGGTAAAAACATCCCCCGGACTTACCAGCTCTCTCTTGTTACAAAGAGCTGGGCTAAAAACATCCACTGGATGTTTTTACTCCTCCATAAAGCTGTTGAAGACTTCTTCAATCATGTTCCATTCGTCTTCCGAGTCTTCTGGGATTGGTTGCAATTCGCCTTCTGTTCCATCTTCGTTTTCGATGAATGAGTAAGCTTGGATTTCAACTTGTCCGTCTTCGTCTTCTTCTGCGTTAACTGGTACTAGAAGAACATAGTTTTTACCAAATTCTTCTTTTCCATCAATCGTCAAAAGGATTTCAAACAAGGTTTCGTTTCCTTGCTCATCTACTAGTGTGATTAATTCACGTTCTTCGTGGTCGTGGTTATGATCGTGTGACATAGCCTCTCCTTTGTATTAAAATTTTCTATCTAAATAATTTTGTAAAATCAGCTGAGCTGCTAACTTATCAATGACTTTCTTGCGCTTGTTACGGCTAATATCTGCTTGCTCAATTAACATGCGCTCTGCGGCAACTGTTGTCAAGCGTTCATCTTGATAGTCTACTGGTAAATCAAAAAGCTCTTCTAACTTTGCTCCGTATGCCTGACTAGCTTCCACGCGCGGTCCGCTTGTATTGTTCATATTTTTAGGTAAGCCCACTACAAATCGTTCCACCTTGTAAGTATCAACCAACTCTTTAACGCGGTCAAAACCAAATTGGCCTTGCTCCTCGTTGATTTGGATGATTTCAAGTCCTTGAGCTGTAAAACCAAGCGGATCGCTAATAGCCACCCCTACCGTTTTTGAACCGACGTCCAATCCCATAATTCTCATAGGTTATAGATCGACTCCTTGTCCTTTAAGGTAGTAGCGGACCAATTCTTCAACGATTTCATCGCGCTCATACTTACGGATTTGATTTCGTGCATTATTATAACGAGGAACGTAGGCAGGGTCTCCACTCAATACGTAACCTACGATTTGGTTAATCGGGTTGTAGCCCTTATCGTTCAACGAAGCATAAACATCAGTCAGAGTTTCGCTAATTTCTTTTTTATTGGAATCGTCCAATTTAAAACGTACTGTTTCTTCAGTAAATCCCATTCTAACACCCTCTTTCCTTAGAATAGTACCATTATAGCATAATTCCTTACGTTCTACAATTCAGGCAGTCTATTTATTTGGATTTTCTATTGTTCTGTCGCGCCATTTGCCAATCTGTCTGAAATATATTTGCTTGGTTCATTCTTCAAGAGATTTTCTAAACCAATGTTCTTCAAATATTCTAACTGAGAAGCCTTCTTGACATCCAAAACTTGAAAATCAAAACTAGTCGTTGTTTGAAGTTCAGTTGCACTCAATAGTTTAGTTTCAAGCTTAAATCCTGCTAATTTGCGAGCTTCTATGATAGACTCATCTTTCTCCTCTGCCTCGAGAAGAGCTTTTTGAGTTTCTTCCACTCCATGTTGGTCGATATAAGTCTTCAACTCATCTGAGACTGGACGTTTTTGTTGAATGGTTAGGTTCAAAAAAGTCTTGTCTTTATAAGTAATGGTTTGGGTTTGCTGGCTGCCATCATCTGACTTTGGCAAAACCAAAGTCTTGGTTACAACTGTATTCTTCTCAGCATTTTCAATAACTGGCAATGCCGACTGAAGCGTATCCTTTTCTGTTTTTGTAGCTGGTCCAGTTTCTTTTTTCTGTCCGCAACCAACCAGGACAAAAAGGAAAGCTAGACTAACAAGAACTATTTTCTTCATTTCTTTCTTCTTTCTTTTTGAAATTAAAATAAGACTGGGAGTTGCTCCCAGCCTTGATGTTTATAGAGCTGCACGCAAACGTGCTTCTGCATTTTCTACATTACGGACAGAGCGTGGTAGGAAGGCACGAATATCGTCTTCCTTATAGCCAACTTGCAGGCGTTTTTCATCTACAAGGATTGGGCTCTTTAAAATTCTCGGCGTTTCCATAATCAGATTGAGGACTTCATTGACGCTCAAATCTTCAATATCCACTCCAAGGGCTTTGGCATAGCGATTTTTAGATGAAACGATGCTGGCTATTCCGTTATCTGTTTTGGTTAGAATATCCAGTAATTCTTCTCTCGTAATTCCTTCTTTACCAAGGTTTTGTTCTTTATAACTTAACTGGTGGGCATTGAGCCAGGTTTTTGCTTTTTTACAGCTAGTACAACTTGAGACTGTATAAATTTTAATCATGTACCTACCCCTTTCGCTACATGTTACTATCAGTTTAGTCTATTATACCATAAAAAACATCCGACTTGCGACCTATTTTTAAATTTTTTTGACTTTTTTCGTCATTTTCGTACTTTTTTCTTGACAAAATGAAATTTACAGCCATTCTTGATATTTCTTGATATAGATTTTTTTCACAATTGTCACACTAATCATATACAAAATAATGATGAAAAGTAAAAAGATGAAATAAATCGATTTTAAAGGAGTTAGATGGAGAAGGCTAGCTAGTGGACTGTAGGGAAGGAAGGTCACAAAGGCTGCAGCCAATAGGGTTGTCACAAGGACTAGCCAAGCTGGACGACTTTGTAAAAAGGGAATTTTGGCTGAACGCAGCATATGGATAACCATGGTCTGTGACCACATGGACTCGATAAACCAACCTGTCTGAAACAAGACAATAAATCCTACAGCAGACTCCGCTCCATGGACATAGGCTTGACCTGTCGTCATGGGTACAATGATAAAATAGAGCAAAATAAAGGTCAAAATGTCAAAGGCAGAAGAGATAGGCCCCATCCAAACCATGAAACGTGTGATGGACTTAGCTTCCCATATATGCGGATTTCTCAAAAAATCTTTATCCACCTTGTCAAAAGGCAAGGCAATACAAGACAAATCATAGACTAGATTTAGAATAATCAAATGGACTGGTGCCATTGGTAAAAATGGCAAAAAGATTCCAGAGACCAATAGGGATAAGATATTTCCAAAATTAGAACTCACTGTCATTTTGATATATTTAGTCATATTGGCATAGACCTTACGCCCTTCAACAAGTCCTTTTTCAAGCACCATGAGATCCTTATCAAGTAGGATAACATCAGCTGTTTCTTTGGCAATATCTACTGCTGTATCAACAGAAATCCCCACATCTGCAACTTTCATAGAAGGAGCATCATTGATCCCATCTCCCATATAACCGACAGCATGACCATTAGCCTTAAATTGCAAAATAATCCTCGCTTTTTGGTCAGGTGAAAGTTTGGCAAAGACTGTTACCTCCTCTACGGCTTGGGCCAATTCTTGATCACTCATCTGATCAATTTCAGACCCCAACAGCATCTGATTGATATCCAAACCAACCTTTTCACAGACTGCTTGGGTAACTTTTTCGTTGTCTCCCGTCAAAATCTTTGTTTGAACCCCATGTTCTAACAGAGCCTTAATTGCTGGTGCTGCAGATGGTTTAGGAGGATCTAGGAAGGCTAAATAACCAGTTAGAATCATATCCCCTTCATCATCAACTGTATAGGCATGGCCTTCCCTCAAACCTGACTTATAGGCCACTCCCAAGACACGCAAACCTTGTTGATTTAGTTGTCTGACTTCTGCTAAAATTTCTTCTCTAATAACATCTGTCAAGGGAGTAATCACTCCTTGGTATTCCGCATAACTGGAAATCGTCAACATTTCCTCTAGGGCACCCTTGGTTACCAAACTAACAACTTCGTGTTCATCCTTAACGATAACACTCATCCGTCTACGTTCAAAATCAAAGGGGAGCTCATCTATTTTTTGAAAAGTTTGAGCCAGATTTTGCAAGAGGGTGTGTTCTTTGGCTTCCTTTTCAGTCCGTTTGATGATGGCTCTGTCCATCAAATTTTTCAAGCCCGTTTGAAAATAAGAATTGAGATAAGCTCGTCTCAAGACGGTCAAATCCAAGCGTCCGTGGATGTCCAAGGGATATTCAAGGACAATTTCGTCTTGGGTTAGAGTCCCTGTCTTATCTGTACACAAAATATCAATAGCCCCTAAGTCCTGTATGGCATTGAGTTTCTTGATAACCACTTTTTCCTTGGCCATAATGATGGAGCCTTTTGCTAGACTGGCCGTGATAATCATAGGAAGCATCTCAGGTGTCAATCCAACACCAACACTCAAAGCAAATACGCCAGCTTCCAGCCAGTCACCATCTGTTAAACCATTGGACAAGAAAACGATGGGCACCATGACCAACATCAAGCGAATCAGGAGCCAAGAAATACTATTCATCTCCCGCTCAAACGAAGTAGGCTCGTCATAGGTGTTCAAAGTCTGCTCAATGGCCCCCATCATGGTATCATCACCAACTGCTAAAACCACGGCTTTGGCACTACCAGACAAGACATTGGTTCCCATAAAGGCGAGCGCTTCTGCTTCTAGCAGACTATCAGATTGTTGAACTATTGCCTTGGTCAAGGCCAATTTTTCAACCGATTCACTTTCACCTGTCAAGCCCGACTGTTGTACAAAGAAATCGCGCGACTCAAATAAAAGAAGATCTGCTGGAATCATGTCTCCAGCGCTTAATTTAACCACGTCACCCACTACCAAATCATCGATAGGTACTTCTTGGATTTCTCCTTGACGAATGACAGTCGCTGTGTTGACAATCATTTTTGATAGATTGGTCGCAGCCTTATCACTACGGAGTTCTTGGACAAAGCGTATGCCACCAGAAATGAGGACTAGGACAACGATGATAATGGAAGTTGTCGGATCTTCTTGACCTGGTTTTGCCAACCAGACATTGGTCACCAAGGAAATCACGGCGATGACCAGCAAGATGATGGTAAAAGGATTGATAATGGATTCGTAAATCTTTTTGAGGATACTGTCTTCTTGACCCTTTGTGATGGTATTTTCGCCATATAGGTCACGATTTTTCTCCACCTGCTCCCCAGTCAAGCCTGTTAGACTTGTCTTATAAAAAGATAGAGTTTCGTTTAAAGATGTATGAATAGCTGTTGCTAATCTTTCTTTTGTAGTTTTCATTGGTTTCTCCTATCTGTATGAATGATGTGTTTCATACACAGAGACCAATCACTTTATAAGGGCAGAACGACACAAATCAGCGATTGGCTGTGTATGTGCGGTTCCGGATGATCGTCAATTTGCATCGTCTATCTCCTTTCTTTGTTTTTAAACAGTAGAAAATCCTACCATCAAAAAATGGCAGGATTAAAAAACTAATTATCTGTTTTTTCGTTCAAGCTTTAACTCCATAGGGCAATGTAATGAGCTTAGTCTTGGCCTTCGCGACCAGGACTGTTGACCAACGAGTAGTGTCTCCACTGCTTTGCGGTAGTCATCCGTATCCCTATGGTAGCCTCACCTACCGTTTTCGTCTTTCAGTATAAACCTTTAAATTTTAAAAGTCAATCATTTGAGTTGTTTAACTCTTAGATAACTATCAACTCTTTTGGAGCTAAGGTCAACAATTCACAACCTGACTCTGTAATCAGAATATCATCCTCGATACGAACGCCATATTTGCCTTCGATATAGATACCTGGCTCATCTGTCAATGCCATACCTGCCTTAATAGTTTCTGTAGAAGTCTGGCTAAAGTATGGTTCCTCATGGATATCCAGTCCAATACCGTGTCCAATACCGTGGGTAAAATAGTCGCCATAGCCTGCCTCGATGATAATATCACGAGGAATTTTGTCAAAGTCACGGAAACCTAAGCCAGCCTTAGCCTGATCAATCAAGGCTTGGTTGGCTTTCAAAACCGTATTGTAAATCTCTGCTTGCTCGTCGCTGACATGGCCCAGATAGATAGTCCGTGTCATATCGCTGACATAGTGGTCGTAGAGGCATCCAAAGTCCATGGTAATAGCTTCTCCCAGCTCCACTGGTTTGTGCATTGGATGGGCATGGGGCTTAGAAGAGTTGATTCCGCTAGCTAGGATAGTGTCAAAAGACAAGCCAGATGCTCCCAACTCACGCATGCGGAAGTCAAGGAAGTTGGCAATTTCAATTTCAGTTTTTCCTGGCTTAATAAAGTCAAGCGCATCGCGGAAAGCTTGGTCTGAGATAGAACAAGCCTTGCGAATCGCTGCAATCTCTGCCTCATCCTTAATCATTCGAAGACCTTCAACAAACTGAGTTTGTGGAAGCAAGTCAATTCCTTCAAAGGCTGCCTGCATACGGTGGTAATAAGATACTGAAATCTCATCCTCAAAACCGATTCGAGACAAGCCCATATCCTTAACAATGCCTGCAATGACAGCCAATTCATCACGATCAGCCACAATCTCAAACCCACTGGTTTCTTGCTTAGCTGCAATGATATAGCGAGAGTCTGTCACCAAGACCTGACGGTCACGGCTGATGAAGACTGTTCCGTTTGAGCCCCAAAAACCAGTCAAATAATAGACGTTTTTAAGGTTATTGATGATGATGCCATCTAGTTCTTTTTCTTGCATTTTAGCTAGAAATGCTTGTACACGTTTATTCATGATGTAACTTTCCTTTCAAATAGTGTCCTGTGTAGCTGGCTTCATTGGCCGCTACTTCTTCTGGAGTTCCTGTTGCGATGATGGTTCCACCACCGACACCGCCCTCAGGTCCCAAGTCAATAATATGGTCTGCAGTCTTAATAACGTCTAGATTGTGCTCAATGACGAGGACTGTATTGCCATCGTCTACAAAGCGAGCTAAAACCTTAAGCAAGCGAGCGATATCCTCGGTATGAAGACCTGTCGTCGGCTCATCCAGAATGTAGAAAGATTTTCCTGTCGATCGTTTGTGGAGTTCACTAGCCAGCTTCATACGCTGGGCTTCTCCCCCAGAAAGGGTGGTAGCTGGTTGCCCTAGCGTCACATAGCCCAGTCCCACATCCTTGATGGTCTGAAGTTTACGTTGAATCTTTGGAATATGTTGGAAGAATTCCACTGCATCGTTGACGGTCATATCCAAGACCTGCGAGATATTTTTTTCCTTGTAATGAACTTCTAGGGTTTCACTATTGTAGCGGGTTCCGTGGCAGACTTCACAAGCCACATAAACATCTGGCAAGAAGTGCATCTCAATCTTGATGATCCCGTCACCTGAGCAGGCTTCGCAACGACCACCCTTGACGTTAAAACTGAAGCGCCCCTTCTTGTAACCACGAATCTTGGCTTCGTTTGTTTGAGCAAAAAGGTCACGTATATCGTCAAAGACACCTGTATAGGTAGCTGGGTTGGACCTCGGCGTCCGTCCGATAGGGCTCTGGTCAATATCAATCAAGCGGTCGACATGCTCAATCCCTGTAATAGTCTTAAATTTACCTGGTTTGTCTGAATTGCGGTTGAGCTTCTGGGCAATGGCTTTTTTGAGAATACTGTTGATTAAGGTCGATTTCCCAGAACCTGATACACCAGTCACAGCGATAAATTTTCCTAACGGGAAGCGAGCTGTGACATTTTGCAGGTTGTTCTCACGCGCTCCTGTCACCTCGATAAAACGACCATTTCCAGTACGGCGCTCTTCTGGCACTGGAATGGCACGTTTGCCTGACAAGTACTGGCCTGTGATAGACTTGCTGTTGCGAGCCACCTGTTTGGGCGTACCTGCAGCGACAATCTCCCCACCAAAAACACCGGCACCGGGACCAACGTCAATCAGATAATCCGCCTCGCGCATGGTATCTTCATCATGTTCTACCACAATGAGAGTATTGCCCAAATCACGCATCTTTTTGAGACTGGCAATCAGACGGTCATTATCCCTCTGGTGAAGACCGATTGACGGCTCATCCAAAATATAGAGAACACCTGATAGGTTAGAACCAATCTGGGTCGCCAAGCGAATACGCTGACTTTCCCCACCTGAAAGGGTTCCTGCCGAACGTGACAGGGTTAGATAGTTAAGACCCACGTTATTAAGGAAGGTCAAACGGTCCTTGATTTCCTTGAGAATAGGCCGAGCAATGATGGCTTCATTTTCAGACAAGGTTAACTGGCTCACCAAGTCCAAGTGGTCAGCGATAGACAGGTCTGAGATTTCTCCAATATGTGGCCCTTGCTGGCCACCCACACGGACAGACAAGGCCTGGTCATTGAGACGATAGCCGTGACAGGTTCCGCAGGTCAGCTCATTCATGTAAAGGCGCATCTGGGTGCGAGTGTAATCGCTGTTTGTCTCGTGATAGCGACGCTTGATATTATTGACAACTCCCTCAAAAGGAATGTCAATATCGCGCACACCACCAAATTCATTCTCATAGTGGAAATGGAATTCCTTGCCATCTGAGCCGTAGAGAATCAAGTTCTTATCCTCTTCTGACAAGTCCTCAAAAGGCTTATCCATATCCACTCCAAAGGCTGTCATAGCCTGCTCTAGCATGTTTGGATAGTAGTTGGATGAGATAGGATTCCAAGGTGCCAGCGCCCCCTCACGTAGCGTTTTGCTGGCATCTGGCACTACCAAATCAGTATCCACCTCCAGCTTGATGCCCAAGCCGTCACACTCACTACAAGAACCAAAAGGAGCATTGAATGAGAAGAGACGTGGCTCTAACTCTGGAACAGTAAAGCCACAAACTGGACAGGCATAATGCTCAGAGAACAACAACTCAGAGTCGTCCATAGTGTCGATAATGACATAACCTTCTGCAATACGAAGGGCAGCCTCAATGGAATCAAAGAGACGACTACGGATACCCTCCTTGATAACAATACGGTCAACCACGACATCAATATTGTGTTGCTTGCTCTTAGACAACTCTGGCACTTCGGTCACATCATAGACTTCCCCATCCACACGGACGCGGACATACCCATCTTTCTGAACCTTCTCGATAACACTCTTATGTTGGCCTTTTTTCTTGCGGATGACAGGGGCCAAAATCTGCAAGCGCTGGCGTTCAGGCAATTCTAAAACCTTATCCACGATTTGCTCCACAGAAGAAGCTTTGATAGCCCCATGCCCGTTGATACAGCAAGGCGTCCCCACACGCGCGTAGAGGAGACGCAGATAGTCATTGATTTCAGTCGTCGTTCCCACTGTCGAGCGAGGGTTTTTGCTAGTCGTTTTTTGGTCGATGGAAATAGCTGGGCTGAGACCATCAATAGCATCTACATCAGGCTTCTCCATGTTTCCCAAGAACTGACGAGCATAGGCTGACAAACTCTCCACATAGCGACGTTGTCCCTCAGCATAGAGGGTATCGAAGGCCAGACTGGATTTCCCTGAACCTGACAAGCCAGTCACTACAACCAGCTTATCTCGCGGAATCTCCACATCAATATTTTTTAAATTATGGGCACGCGCCCCATGAATGACAATTTTATCTTGCATCTTTGTTCTTTCTAGTCCATTATTGCTTACCATTATACCAAAAAAAGTGAGATTCTATTACCCAAAAGGCTGAATTTGTAGTATAATAGTACGGTGTGAAAAAATCTGAAAAATGAGAAAGGATAAGGGATATGAAACAAGTTTTTCTCTCTACAACAACTGAATTTAAAGAGATCGATACACTTGAACCGGGTACTTGGATCAATCTCGTCAATCCGACTCAAAATGAATCACTCGAAATCGCCAACGCCTTCGATATTGATATTGCTGACCTTCGGGCACCGCTCGATGCGGAAGAAATGTCTCGTATTACCATTGAAGACGAGTATACCCTGATTATCGTAGACGTTCCAGTCACAGAGGAAAGAAATAACCGCACCTACTACGTAACCATCCCGCTTGGTATTATCATCACCGAGGAAACCATTATCACTACGTGTTTGGAACCATTACCGGTCCTCGATGTCTTTATCAACCGTCGATTGCGTAATTTCTATACCTTCATGCGTTCGCGTTTTATCTTTCAGATTCTTTATCGCAATGCAGAGCTTTACCTAACAGCCCTTCGTTCGATTGATCGTAAGAGTGAACAGATTGAAAGTCAACTGCATCAATCAACTCGTAATGAAGAATTGATTGAGCTCATGGAATTGGAAAAAACCATCGTCTATTTCAAGGCATCCCTCAAAACAAATGAGCGTGTGATTAAGAAATTGACCAGCTCAACCAGCAATATCAAGAAATACCTTGAGGACGAAGACCTGCTTGAAGACACCCTGATTGAAACCCAACAGGCCATCGAGATGGCAGATATTTATGGAAACGTCTTGCATTCTATGACAGAGACCTTTGCCTCTATCATTTCCAACAACCAGAACAACATCATGAAAACCTTGGCCCTTGTGACCATCGTTATGTCCATCCCAACCATGGTCTTTTCTGCCTACGGGATGAACTTTAAGGATAATGAAATCCCCCTAAACGGAGAGCCAAATGCCTTCTGGTTAATCGTATTTATCGCCTTTGCTATGAGTGTCTCGCTCACTCTCTATCTCATCCATAAAAAATGGTTCTAAGAGGAGTTCTTATGTCTCAGATTGATCTACAAAAATTAACAAAGAAAAACCAAGAGTTTATCCATATCGCTACCCAACAATTCATCAAAGATGGAAAAACAGACGCTGAAATCAAGACTATTTTTGAGGAAGTCATTCCTCAAATTCTTGAAGAGCAAGCCAAGGGTACGACTGCTCGTTCCCTCTATGGCGCGCCAACTCATTGGGCTCATAGTTTCACTGTCAAGGAACAATATGAAAAAGAGCATCCAAAAGAAAATGATGATCCAAAACTGATGATTATGGATTCAGCTCTTTTCATCACTAGCCTCTTTGCCCTCGTCAGCGCCCTCACAACCTTCTTTGCGGCAGATCAAGCTTTCGGCTATGGATTGATTACCCTCCTCTTAGTTGGACTGGTTGGTGGATTTGCCTTCTACTTGATGTACTACTTTGTTTACCAATACTATGGACCAGATATGGACCGCAGTCAACGTCCACCTTTCTGGAAATCTGTACTAGTTATCCTAGCATCTATGTTCCTTTGGTTGCTTGTCTTCTTTGCAACAAGCTTCCTACCAGCTAGCCTTAACCCAGTACTTGCTCCAGTGCCACTAGCTATTATCGGAGCAGTTCTCCTAGCCCTTCGCTTCTATCTCAAGAAACGCTTGAACATCCGCAGCGCAAGCGCAGGACCAACACGCTATTAAGAAGAATGATAAAAGCAACTGCAGGCGCGGTTGCTTTTTCACTTACTTTTTTGATTTTAAAGTATTCTTCTGACATCCCACATAGCTCTATCTAATCTTTTGTGATAAAATAGGCTCAATCTATTTCTAAGAGGATAAAATATGATTTCTACTATTGGTATTATTAGTTTATCTAGTGGCATTATCGGAGAGGACTTTGTCAAACACGAAGTAGACTTGGGTGTCCAACGTCTCAAGGACCTGGGACTCAATCCTATCTTTTTGCCCCATTCGCAAAAAGGATTAGACTTTATCAAGGACCATCCTGAAGCGCGTGCAGAGGATTTGATGCAAGCCTTTTCTGATGATAGCATCGACATGATCCTATGCGCCATCGGTGGAGACGATACCTATCGCTTGCTACCTTATCTTTTTGAAAATGACCAACTCCAAAAGGTTATCAAACAAAAAATTTTTCTTGGCTTCTCGGATACAACCATGAACCACCTCATGTTGCATAAACTAGGAATCAAAACTTTTTATGGTCAATCCTTTTTAGCAGACATTTGTGAACTGGACAAAGAAATGCTAGCCTATAGCCTTCATTACTTTAAGGAATTGATTGAGACTGGAAGAATCTCAGAAATCCGCCCTAGTGACGTTTGGTATGATGAAAGGACTGACTTCAGTCCCAAGGCTCTGGGGACACCTCGTGTCAGTCATGCAAATACTGGTTTTGAATTATTGCAAGGAAATGCCCAGTTCGAGGGAAAAATACTCGGTGGTTGCCTCGAATCCCTCTACGATATCTTTGACAACTCTCGATACGCAGATAGCACGGAGCTCTGCCAAAAATACAAACTTTTCCCTGACTTGTCAGACTGGGAAGGAAAGATCCTCTTGCTAGAGACAAGCGAAGAAAAGCCTGAGCCAGAAGACTTCAAAAAGATGTTGCGGACTTTAAAGGACACTGGCATATTCGCGGTCATCAGTGGACTCCTGGTCGGAAAACCTATGGATGAAACTTTCTATGACGACTATAAAGAGGCACTATTGAATATTATTGACAGCAATATCCCGATTATCTATAATCTAAATGTCGGCCACGCAACTCCAAGAGCCATTGTACCCTTCGGAGTCCACGCCCACGTAGATGCACAGGAACAAGTCATTCGCTTTGACTATAACAAATAAAGCTGGGAAAAGTTTCTCAGCTTTTTTCTATATTCTCAGATATGCTAGTTACCTGTACATACTAATGACCGCTTTTCCACTCACAATCATTCTCGTGGTCGTCAATCAGGCCTGCTGCTTGTAGAAAAGACAAGACAGCGACTGGGCCTGTGAACTTGAAACCTCGTTTTTTGAGATTTTTGGCCAATTTCTCAGACAAGGGTGTTTTAGCTGGGGCTTGGCGGTAATCGGGAACATCGTTAACGATTGTTTTCCCTTCAACAAAAGACCAAAGATAGGCATCAAAAGAGCCATATTCTTCCTGTAGTCGTAAAAATGCTTGGGCGTTAGCGCGTGTAGCAAAAATCTTGGCTCTATTTCGGATGATAGCTGGATTATCCAGCAAGGCTTCCAATTCGGTATCGGACATCTCTGCGACTGCTTGAATTTGATAGCCATGAAATGCTTCTCGGAAAGCCTGGCGTTTGTTTAGTACCGTTTCCCAAGACAGGCCTGCCTGATAGGTTTCCATACACAACAACTCAAACAATGCTTGGTCATCATGGAGGGGTTGGCCCCACTCCTCATCATGATAGGCGATGTAGAGCGGATTGGTCATCTTGACCCACGAACAACGTTTTGTCATGCTCTGCTCCTATTTGACCAACATTTTAAGGGCCGACTTGATATAGTTCTCAGCTGTATCTGTCGTTCCTTCAAAGAATTTCTTGATTTTCTTGAGTTCGGTCGCCTTATAGCCCAGTGCCAGCATAGCCTCCATGGCTTCTTCCAATTCTTGGTTTTCAGCGCTAGCTTGCACTTCCACCTTGGCAGGAAGATCATCTCCTGCAACTACTACCTTGCCTTCCAAGTCCAGCACCATCTGCTGGGCTGTTTTCTTGCCAATTTTAGGGAACTTAGTCAAGTAGGTAATGTTCTTGGTTTCAATGGCTTGAACCAAGCCAGCATTGTCATCAGCAGCGATAATAGCAAGAGCTGATACAGGCCCAATCCCAGACACCGAAATTAGACTAAGAAAGAGCTTTTTCTCATCTTCTGAGCGAAATCCATAAAGCAGATGGGCATCCTCACGCACGACCTGATGCACATAAATTTGAGCCTCTTGATTGATCTGTCCCGAGTAAGCATAGGGGTTAGCTACATGCAGGATATAACCTATACCATTGGTTTCAAGAACAATGTATTTAGCAGTGATTTTGGTAATGATTCCTTTTAAATATTCGTACATAGTTTTCCTTTTAGTTTAATATTTCCCCAGCTCACGGAGACTGGTGTGATTTTCCTGAATACGTCGGAACATCTTTTCCATATCTGACTTGGTAAAATGCACTAAAACAGGACGTCCGTGGGGACAGTTATAGGGATTGTCACATTGAGAAAGTTGATAAAGCAACTGTCTGGCCGAATGGTCGTCAATACGATGGTTGGCCTTGATAGACCGCTTGCAGGACATCATGATAGCCAGCTCTGCTCGATATTTCTTGATAGAAACTTCCTTGGTCAAAAGGAGCATGTCGCACATCTCATAGATACCTGATTCAATCTCTTCTTCTGCCATCCAAATAGGATGTTCACGTAAGATGAATTGATTTTCTCCGTACTCTGCTAGAAAGACGCCCACTTCCTCCAAATGTGCCATTCTTTCCTTGAGACGAAGAGCATCATCCGCAGGAAATTCAAAGATGTAGGGCACTAGGAGTTGTTGTTGACTTTGGTCAACATCGCCAATGCTTTCACGATATTCCTCATACTTGACCCGTTCCTGCGCCGCGTGCTGGTCTATGATATAGAGCCCATCTCGCCCTTGGGCAAAGAGATAAGTCCCATGCATTTGTCCGAAAAATTCCAACTCTGGGAAGCTGGATGATTCTTCTCTCTCCAGCTTATCATAAGCCTTATCAAGACTAGCTAGATCTAACTCTGGATGGTCTAATTGGTCGTAGTTAGCTGGCTTTCTCTCTGCAAAATGCAGTTTTGCTGGCTTGGTCAATTGGTCCAAAGTTTCTTTGGCAAACAGGGTCAAATCCTGTCCTTCATCAGTCAATTCTACCTGATAATCAGCCACCTCAGCTTGACTGGGCCTTGACGGCTCAGTTTTCTCATAGTAGAGCGTATTTTCTTTGAGTGGGAGAATAGTTTGCTCGACTTTCTCACGATTGCGCACAGTCGATTTGGCAAGATTTTCCAAGGCATCAGGTATCAAGGTTTGTTCCTTGAGGCTCTTGGAAATGGCTTCTGAGACCAATGCCATCAGTTCTTTTTCCTTGGAAATCCGCACCTCTTGCTTGGTCGGATGCACATTGACATCTGCTAGATAAGGGTCGATATGGATATGAATGACAGCCAGTGGAAAACGGCCTACCATGAGCTTGCTACCATAACCATCTAAAATAGCACGGTTGAGCAAGAAGTTCTTGATATAACGGCCATTGATGAAGAGGCTGATATAGTTGCGATTAGCCCGAGTCAACTCAGGCAAGGACACAAAACCTGAAATTTCGAAATCAAGGTCAGAGTTCTCAATTTCAATCATCTTCTTGGCACTCGCCAAACCATAAATTCCTGCGATGGCTTGACGCAGTTGACCAGTCCCTGCTGTCCGCGTCATTTCCTTGCCATCACTAATCAAACTAAAAGAAATCTCAGGATGGGCCAAGCCCAGACGGTTGACGATATCAATGATATGAGACAACTCTGCTTGCTGGCTCTTCATATACTTAAGGCGGGCAGGCGTATTGAAAAAGAGATCCTCCACACAAACCTTGGTTCCCGCAGGACTAGTCGCTGGGATGATTTCTTCAACTTCTCCCCCACGCGCGACGAGCTTGGTTCCATGACTTGCACCATCCATCGCCGTCAAAAGGGTCAAAACACTAACAGAAGCGATAGAAGGCAAGGCTTCACCACGAAAACCAAGCGTCCGAATCCGAAAGAGGTCGGCTTGATTTTTTATCTTACTAGTCGCATGGCGGCGCAGGGCCAATTCCACCTCATCGTGGGCAATTCCATGGCCATTATCTGTGATTTGAATTTTCTTGAGACCAGCTTCCTCAATCTCAATGATAATCTGACTAGAACCCGCGTCAATGGCGTTTTCTACCAGCTCCTTAACAACGCTAGCTGGACGCTCGATAACCTCTCCAGCTGCAATCTGGTTTGCCAGCACCTCTGGCAATTCAATAATATGAGACATCTTTCAGCCCCTTTCTGTATCTATTTTCCTAGAAATTGATTAGTGCTATTATACCATATTTCAGAAAGGACAGAAAAGCAAGCACCACATAGGAACCAAATCCCTCCACATAGACAAAGTCCCTTGCCAGGTGTCGTAAAATAGTGTTTAATAAAGGTGTACAAGAAGTGATCACAATTTTGTATGAAAAACAAGGAGAGAAATTTATGAAAGTAGAACTACAGATTAGTGAGACTTACGAAGAGGAAAGACTGATTGTCCAAGCACCTCAGCCGACAGATAAAGTCCAGAAAGTCATCGATTTCGCAGAAAATCTGGATCTAACAGAAAAAATCAAAGGGAAAATTGATAATCAGGTCTATCTCGTTGAGATTGGCAAGATTCAACGCTTCTATATCGAGAATCGGAAGGTTCTAGCAGAAACGGCGAGTCAGACCTACACCATTGATTTGCGACTCTATCAGGTCCTTGAAATTCTGCCAACAACTTTTATCCAAATTTCTCAATCTGAAATCGTCAATATCGACTCTATCTCTCATCTCAAGCTAACCCCCAACGGTCTAGTAGAAATCTTTCTAAAAAACGAAAGTTTCACCTACTCTTCACGCCGTTACCTAAAAACCATCAAGGAGAAATTAGAACTATGAAAAAACAAATTTTCCACGACGCAGCTGCTGGTGTCCTCATCGGCCTCATCCTCTCTATCATCTTTTCACTCATTTATGCACCAAATACCTACGCACCGCTAAATCCCTACTCTATCATCGGCCAAGTGATGGCTCAACATCAGGTTCACGGTGCCCTGGTCTTGCTCTACTGCACACTTATTTGGGCAGCTATCGGTATTCTCTTCAACTTTGGCAAGCGATTATTCAGCCGTGACTGGAGCTTGCTCCGTGCGACTCTGACCCATTTCTTCCTCATGCTGGCTGGCTTTGTCCCACTAGCAACCCTAGCAGGTTGGTTTCCCTTCCACTGGATCTTCTATCTCCAGCTCATTATCGAGTTTGCGATTGTCTACCTCATCATTTGGGCTATTCTCTATAAAAGAGAAGCTAAAAAAGTGGACCATATCAATCAACTCTTGAAGCATAAAAAGTAAGAGTGCTGATAAAACCACTTGGAATAATAAAAAAGTCAAGCCTAAGCTTAACTTTCCAAGTCATACAAATCTGCGATAATAGCTGCGACACGTTTGATATCTCCAAGCATGCCTCGCATTTCAAAATCGGCCAATACAGGGAAACCAAAGCGTTGACTGTATTGCTTGGCTGTCAGACAGTATTGGTTATTAAAGTTACGATTTCCTGAACCAACCACACCAAAACACTTACTAGCATTGTCTCCATAGGCGATAAAATCCCCAACGGGTGTCGTCAATATCTCAACATCTCCGTTATCCACGCCATTCCCACCTTCAAGGTAGGTCGGCAAAAAAGCAACATAGGGATAGTCCATTTCATAGAAATCTTGGCCTTCTTTGACCAAATCCTTGATATGAATCTTTTGGACCTCAATTCCCTCGTACTGGGACAAGAGATAGTCTTTCAAGCGCGTCACAAAACTCTCAGTGTTGCCACTCAGACTAATATAAACTAAAGAAATTGTCTTCATATGTACCTCCATGATTTTATCTATAATCGAAAAATAACTACCAAGATTGTAACTTGATAGTTATTTTTTGTCAATACTTAGGCAAGTTCTTCTGTTTCCTCTTCTTCCGCCAAGGCTTTTTGCTGACGCCACATCTTGTAAAAGACAAGGGCTAGGAAAAGAACATTGATAACGATATAGAAAATGCTAACAGCTTTTGAACCAATACTCATTGTCAAACGCATGGTCTCATCTTGAAGCAACTGCACAGCGTCTTGCAAAGTCACATAGGTATAAATTGAACCAATAATAGCTAACAAAACATAGCCAACATAAGTATAGTTTGCATATTGCAAATTCTTACGAACAAGGAAGACAATAGCTACTACCACTAAAATAGCAGACAGCACAATCAAGGCAACATTAAAAATAGAATGAGATGCTTCTGCTACTCTATAGCTATAATTAATGCTATCTTCTACCTGCTGAGCACTGACCCCTGCAACTTGTTTTTGAGCAGCACGAAGGACTTCTTTGCTAGGTAAGGGCTTCAAAAGTTCAAACAGAGACATAGCTGAAATAAGGGCAGACAAGATTAGCAAGACCCATAGATAGATTGGTTTCTTTTTCATAATAGAACCTCCTGATATTATTATCGATATTATAGCACCTTTTGTAAAAGAATACAAATATTATAGTGTAGTTTCTACCTGTTTTCGGTAGGCTTTTGGCGATTTTCCGCACAATTTTCGGAACACTTTATAGAAATATCCAACATTACTGTAACCAACAGCATAACAAATATCTTCAATACTGTCACTAGTTGAAAGTAAAAGTTGCTGAGCGGCCTTAATGCGTTGTTTATTTAGTAACTCTGCGAAGGTCGAATTGGTTTCTCGCTTAATCAACTGCCCCAGATAGACAGGATTGATAAAGAGATCCTTACTGATATCCTTGAGGGAAAGTTCTTTTTGATAATCACGCCCAATGACTTCTAGCACACTGACCACATTCTCATTCATACGATATTGCCCAAAGAATCGGGTCAGAGTTTCCTTGATATAAGGAACCAGTTCATCGAATGATTGAATAGCATGAATCGTTTTGACAATATCCGTCAAATCATCAGCTTTGAGATGCTCAAATAAATGGAAGACATCCATGACAAACTGGATAAAAAGCTGTTTGGTAATCGGAACACGCGGCGTATTTTCAAGAACCACCTTCTCCAAAAGGTTCAACTCTTCCACGATTTGATTGAGATTTCCCTGAATGATAACCCTATAAATCGGTTCGTAATAGGCAAAGAGACTCTCAGACTGTTTTAGATTTACAGAACCGTAAAAGAGGGCTTTCTCAGCATTCAGCTTCCAGCGTTCAAAGTGTTCTTGATAAGGAGCTTCAAAGGGAGTAACGACTAAACCATCTAGGACTTGATCAGAAATAAAAATCTGCCAGTCTTGACCCAAGACATAGTAGGGAATGGTGAAGGAGCCTTGTTTTTCCTTAGCTAGGCCTATCCACCAATTCTCCTCACCTCCTAGATAACTAACAAATCCAGCCTCGTCTAAATCTTGACTGAGGGTCTGACTTTTCTTCCCTCTCTCGCCGAGCTGACCTGCAATCTTCTCCAGCAGATTTCCCAACTCTACCTTATCAACAGGTTTGACCAGATAGTCCACCACACTAAGGTTCATTGCTCTTTTGACATAATCAAACTCCTGATAACCTGAGAGCAGGATATAGGCAGCATCTGGTAAAATCTCTTTCATTTCCCGAATCATATCAAGCCCTGTTTTGTCGGGCATATTAACATCTGAAATGATGACATCAACAAGATTTTCCTGAACATATTCTAGGGCTTCATCGGCATGACTGGCTGTTGCGACGACCTCCATATCCCACTTATCAAAGGGAATCAAACGTTTCAGACCTTCTGTCACCATGTACTCATCATCTACTAATAATACTTTATACATTTTCTCCCTTTCTACTCATCTTGAATTGTAATACGATACTGAACACCTGCTTGCTCTGCAGACTCTATAGTAATAGCATAGCGATCCCCAAAATAGAGCACAAAACGCTCATGGACATTGACAATCCCGATAGACTGCTTTTGTTCACTGTAACTGGCTTGGTGTTCAAAATGTCTCTGACTTAACTTTTCTCGAATACTTGTCAGTTTTTCAGCCGACATACCACGGCCATTATCTACCACTAAAATTTCCACAAAACCATCCTGTTTAAGCGCCTTGATGCTAATCACATTATCTGTCCGTCTGTGGTCAACACCATGCGCGAAATAATTTTCTACTAGCGGTTGCAAAGTAAACTTGGGAATCTTCATATTCTCTAACTCTGGATCTATCTTGAAACCATAGGCAATGGACTTGGGATAGCGAACCATGCAGAGATAGCTGTATTTACGACAAAATTCTAATTCCTGTTTGAGAAGAGTCTCTCTTTCGTCGGAAATATTGTTACGCAAGAGACTACTGAATTCATAAATGATATCTGCTAACTCATCTTGACTTTGCATGACTGCGTACATACGCAAGAACTCCAGAGTATTGTACATGAAGTGAGGGTTGATTTGCGCCTGCAAGGCCCGCATATTGGCATCTTTTTGACTAAGCTCTAACTGGTAAATATCATGGATATTCTTTTCCAAGCGATCCAACATATCATTAGTGGTCTCTGCGATTAAGAGCAATTCCTGATCCTTTTCAAGCGTATCGATGCGAAGACCTTCTTGCCCTTGGGCAATAGCTTGGATGGAATCCACCAGATCCACTACCTGCTTTTGATAATTAGCAAAGGTCTGCCTCAACGTCAGATAGAGAATGACAATAAAGAGAAGGCTCAAGCCTACAATCAAAGCAGAGCTGGTCACCGTTCCTTGTAAAACAAAATTTTTGGGAACTGCCACCTGAACCTGATAGCCATGAGAGGTCACACCAACAAACCAGTTCTCATGTTCCCTATTGACCCTCTCACCAATATGAAAAATTTCCGTATCAAATGGTGATGTCACAGTAACAGCCATCGGAATATGACCTCGGGTATTGTCAATGGCATGATATAAAACTTCTGGATCCAAGGAGATGTAAATCACTCCTATAGATTGATCCGTTGCTGGGTCCAGAACTGGAATGCCAAAACTATTGGCCTCCGGTTTAAAGGCTTCAGCTGGCAAGACATGACCACTTCTTTTATCCCTGGTTGAAACATAAACTTCTTTAAAATCCTGCAAGACTATTGCAACACCCGTTATAGAGTCATTTTGGACATAAAGATCATCAATATTTTCATACAGAGAAATAGAAGTTGACGAAGTTGCTTGATGCTCCAACAGCCAATAAAAATACTCAGAAGTTGACAGGCTAAAGTACTTATAAACCCCTTGTATCCGGTCTTGATTGGCTACTAAATCTTGCGCTAGTTGGGCTGACTCCCGATAATAATACTCCACCTCATCAACTGTTCGAGTGGTTACACGTTGGGCTACTCTTTGAGCTTCCTTTTCCCGTGAATCCCAGTCAGCGTAAGAGAGTAAGATTGCAAAACTCGCAATAATAATCATCATAACTGAACTGTAGGTTCTCAGAAGCGTATGTAGCCAAAACTGCTTCATTCTATTTTGTCGCCAATTTTTCATGGATACTTTCATAGACCGGTTCCAACATATCACTGATAAAGAAATGCCACATCCCAATTCCTACAAAGAAAAGTAGGGCAGGCATATAGTAACCAATTGCCACAAGTAGCACAGTTCCAAGGAGAACCTTGGCCACAGCTGCTAGACTCATAAAGATGCCAATCAAGGATAGTTTGAGACTATTTCGATAAGACAAGTCAAAATAAACTTGTAATTTCAAAGATACTGTATAAGCCAAAAACAGCAAGGCAACTACTAGGACATTCAAAAAGGTCGCAATCAAATGAACGATGGTCTGATGAGGCAATTGCACCAATAGATACAGGCCATAGACCAAAACTAGATCCACCCCTAAAAAGCTATAGAAAATCAGGTTGCTTGAGACGAAATTTTGCTTATAAAGAGACCACGCCTCCTTCAAACTGTATTCGCGAAAGCTATAGCCATGTTCTGCATACAGGCTCATCAAGGTTGCACTAGCCGGCGCTAGACCAAGGATAATCCCTCCCACCAAGGTTAATAGCCAAAAGAAGGCTGTCGCAATCATCCCTAAAAAGAAACGATTAAAGACAAAGTCTAAAAATCTCCCCATGATATCCCCCTAAAAATAACTATGAAACTATTATATCATATTTCAAGCGTTTTCAAAAACTTCTAGTATCCATTTACAATCCCATCAAACCATGGTACAATGAGAATTGTGAAAAAATTATCAGGAGACAATTCATGAAAAAATCTATCTTAACTACACTTCTTTTTGCAGTTCTTTACTTCCTCTGCATGGGGATTGGTGTCCTTTTGGGCAATCTCTTTGATCAAACTGGAAACATGTTTTATGCGCCTGCCTTTACTGCCCTTGTCGGCGGTAGCGTCTATATGATCCTAGTCGCAAAAGTTCCGCGTTTTGGAGCCATTACCACTATCGGCCTTGTTATTGCTCTCTTTTTCTTGGGAACTAAACACGGTGCCGGTGCCTTCCTTCCTGGAATTATCTGTGGTCTCCTAGCAGATGCAGTAGCTAACCTCGGAAAATACAAGGACCAAACTAAGAATTTCCTTTCTTTTATTCTCTTTGCCTTTAGCACATCAGGACCAATCTTACTTATGTGGATTGCGCCCAAAACCTATATGGCAACCCTTCTAGCAAGAGGAAAATCACAAGAATATATCGACCGTATCATGGTTGCTCCAAACCCTGGAACCGTCCTTCTATTTGTCGCAAGTGTTGTCATCGGAGCCCTAGTTGGTGCCTTAATTGGACAAACCTTGAGTAAAAAATTGGTGCAGAAAATCTGATTACTAAAAAAGAGCCAGGCGGCTCTTTTTTATTTATGGCTCAATTTCTTGGTCAAGAAGTCTCCCAAGAATTGGATTGCAAAGATAATCAAAATGATAATAATGGTTGCGAAGATAGTCACATCGTGATTATAGCGGTTAAATCCATAAGCAATGGCTACGTTACCGATACCACCAGCTCCAACCGCACCAGCCATAGCTGTTTCCCCAACAAGGGAAATCAAGGTCACAGTCGTCACACGAATCAAATCTGGAAGACCTTCTGATAGATAAACACCTACGATATCCCAGAATGTCGCCCCGCTCGCTTGAGCCGCCTCAATGACACCGCCATCCAGCTCAGCCAAGACAACCTGCACCTGACGGGCAAAGAAGGCAAAGACCGCAAAAGATAGGGGTACAATAGCCGCATTTGGCCCGATACTTGTCCCTACGATTAGGTGTGAGAAGGGTGACAAGACTGCCAAGAGAATGATAAATGGCACCGCACGGAAAATAGAGGTAATCTTATCCAAAATCCAGAAAACGACCTTATTTTCCAAGACACCACCTGGCGCTGTCAAGACAAGGAAAAGACCTGCCACTAGTCCCAAGAAACCTCCGATGATGAAGGAAAGAACTGTCATATAAAGGGTTAGGTAGATGGCTGTTCCCCAGCCTGCTTGACCAGCCCAGCCCATCTTATAGACATTTGGTAAATAGGTTTGAATCAATGATTCCATCTTACTGTCCTCCCTTCAATACTTTTAGTTGTACGCCTGCTTGACGAATGGCTTCTTGGGCGCCTGCCAAAGCTGCTTTTTCACCTGACAAGACCACAACTAATTCTCCAACAGGAGTTCCATCGAGGATTTCGATATTCCCATAGAGGATATTAGCCGTTACTTGATAATGCTTATACAATTCATTCAAAAGTGGCTCGTCTGTTGAAGCACCTGCATACTTGAGTTGCACCAAGAGACTGTTTTCAGACAAGTGTTCTACGATTTCTTGCTTCTCGATTTTGACCATGGCTTCGTCAATACCTGTAGCTGTTGAGATAAAGTCTTGGGTCAAAGGTTGTTTAGGGTCTGAGAAGATTTCAAGAACACTACCCTCTTCAATCAAATGCCCATCCTGCATAACTGCCACACGGTTGGCAATGTCTTTGACAATCTGCATTT
Source organism: Streptococcus mitis (assembly GCF_000960005.1). Taxonomy (GTDB): domain Bacteria; phylum Bacillota; class Bacilli; order Lactobacillales; family Streptococcaceae; genus Streptococcus; species Streptococcus mitis_CK. Next base: position 1,370,343 of record NZ_JYGP01000002.1, read on the forward strand.
CATGCGTAATTAAGACAATAGTCAAGCCTAATTTTTGGTTCAAATCTTGCAACAAGGCCAAAATCTGCTTGGTTGTCTTAGGGTCAAGGGCAGAAGTTGACTCATCTGAAATCAAGATTTTTGGATCATTTGCCAAGGCACGCGCAATGGCCACACGCTGTTTTTGCCCTCCAGATAATTGTGAAGGGTAGTTTTCAGCACGGTCTGCCAAGCCAACCAAGTCCAACAACTTGGCTACTTTAGCCTTCTTCTCTTCCTTGCTGAGTCCAGAATGTTTAAGAGCGAAGGCTACATTCTCCTCTGCCGTCTTCTGACTCATCAGGTTAAAATGCTGGAAAATCATCCCGATATCTTGACGTTTACGACGCAACTGCTCTGCCGTCAAAGTCACCTTACCATCAAAAATCACATCGTCGTCAATGGTGATTTTCCCTGCAGATGGTTTTTGCAAGAGGTTAATCACCCGTACAAGGGTTGATTTCCCTGCTCCAGAATATCCAACGATTCCGTAGATATCCCCTTCTTGGATGTGAATGGTCACATCCTTGACCGCTGTGATGGTTCTCTTCTTTTGATGAAAAGTCACATCGATCTGATCTAACTTGATAATATCTCTACTCATAGCTTCTAATCAGCTCCTCTACTAATTCAATATGGGTGTAATAATCGGCGATTCGCACGTTCTCATCTCCACCGTGGTCTCGACTATTGGCATTTCCTAAACCGAAGGCCACCATTGGCACCTCTAGGGCATCAAAGACTGTATGCATAGGCCCTGTCCCAGCTGTAGTCGGCAAGACTGAAACGCCCTGTGGATAGAATTTCTTGGCTAACTCGATCACATTGAGAATGGCTGGTGCGCTCATATCGCTTCGATAGCTCATCTCTCCCAAGGTATAGTATAATTCTACCTTATCAAAACCATTTTTGTCTAGCTGTTTCCGAATTTTTTCCAGAACATCATGCGGTTCTAGGCCAGGAACCAAACGAACTTCTAGCTTAGCGCTGGCTGCTGCAGGCAAAATCGTTTTGACTCCTTGTCCTTGATAACCTGACTGAATCCCTTCTATATTAAGAGCTGGCTCGAAAAAGAAACGTTTTAGAAAGGCTGCGCGGTCCTCTTGTAAGAGAGGCAATTCCAAACCATAAATCTGGCTGATTTCCCCTGGATTTCGTTGGGCGTAAGTGTCCACCAAGGCCAACTCTCGTTCATTTGGCTCTTGTACTTCTTCGTACAAACCTTCAACCAAGATACGACCATCTTCGGCACGAAGAGACTGTAGGGCTTGAAGGAGGTACCAGGGAGCTGACTCCACAACCCCACCATAACTAGAGTGGATATCCACATCAGCACTTTTAACCTTGGCATCAAAGGTCACAATTCCTTTATTTCCACCAGAAATTTCCAGCTGTTCCAAGGCATTTTTTGTCCCTTGTTCCCAGACCAACAAATCTGCGCCACGGAGTTTATCCGCATTTTTTTCCAGATATTTATCTAGGTCTGTCGAAGCCGATTCCTCCGCTCCCTCCATGATAAAACTGATATTGACAGGCAGGTCATCGTGGTGCTGCATGTATTTTCTCAAAGCACTCAAACGAGCTGTGATATGACCCTTGTCGTCATCAACCCCACGCCCATACATGAAGCCATTACGCACCGAAAGCGTAAAAGGATCCTCTGTCCAGACCTGATCCCCGTCCGCTGGCACAGTGTCATAGTGGTTATAGAAAATTAGGGTCTTGGCGTCTGGACGCGAACTCTTGAAATGCGCCATGACAAAGGGCGCCGTATAAGTCTCATCAATCTCCACTTCGGCCCCAACACGCTTGAAAATATCACCCAGATAGTTGGCAACTTCTTTGAGACCCACCTGTTGGGCAAAGACCGACTTCTTAGAAATTAAGGTACGCAAAACCTCAAAATAATGCTGGGCCACATGATCATTTTCAAATTTTTCAATCTGTTCTTGTTCGCTAGGAAAAACCATATTCTCTCTACCTTTCTATAAACTACTCTTCCTGACAATCCATGCTCTATACAAAAGCAAGAGGTGGAATTTTCTCTCCCACCTCCCTGTTTCTTATTACCAAACTGGTTGATCCAAACCGTCTGATGTTTCTTCGATAACTTTTTTCACGTCATCTGTGTGGTAAGCTGCGATCACTTTCTTGATAGCATCAGCTTTTGGTGATGTTTCCCAATCTTTTTTCGCAACGATGATGTTGTACCATTGTTTTGAATTTTCATCAGCTTGTTCTTTGAAAAGTGCTTTCTTGTAGTCCAATTTTGCTTCTGTAACGAAGGTATTGTTTACAACGGCAGCGTCAACTGATGACAATGAACGAGCTGTTTGGCTAGCGTCCAATTCAGTGATTTTCAAGTTCTTTGGATTTTCTTTGATGTTAGCAACTGTTGCAAGAGCAGTTCCTGAAACATCCAATTTAATCAAGCCAGCTGATTGAAGCAAGTAAAGCGCACGGCTTTCGTTTGTAGCGTCATTCGGTACAGCGATTTCTCCGTTTGCTGGGATGTCTTCTACTTTAGTGTACTTGTTATCACTTCCATTCAAACCTGAGTAAAGGCGAATTGGAGAGATGTAAGTATCTGCAATCGCTACAAGGTCTTTTCCGTTTTCTTTGTTCCAGTTATTCAAGAAGTTATAGTGTTGGAAAGCGTTCAAGTCTACTTCGCCATCAGCAGTTGCCTTGTTTGGTTGTGAGTAGTCTGTGAACTCTGTAAATTCCAAGGTAATGCCGTCTTTTTTAACCAATTCTTGAATTTTGTCCCAACGTTTTTCTTCAGAACCGCTACGGTTAACCGTTGCGATTTTGATAGTTGTTGCATTGTCTGCTTTCTTTTCTGAGTTTCCGCAAGCTGCAAGAGCCAAACCTGCGACTGTAGCAAGGGCTGCTACACCAAGCCATTTTTTGATTTTCATGATTCTTTCTCCTTAAAAATAATACCGTACTAGTATCTCACAATTTGTTTGATTTCACAAATTGTTATTAGATAATCAGATATATAGTTTAAAACTATATCCTTAAAGACTTAGAAATCACCCATCTTCATCAGAATGGATGATTTCAAGAAATTATTTAATATCAGCTTCTGCCGGTAGGTAAGTATCTCCGAAGAATTGTTTAGACAATTTTTCAAGAGTGCCATCTTTGTAAAGTTCTTGGATGCGTTTGTCTACAAATGATTTCAACTCATCTTGACCTTGAGCAAGAAGTGGGTAAACGTACGGTTGTTGGTCACTTGGAAGTTCGATGACTTTCAAGTTGTCCAAACCTTGGTTCTTGATGACTGTTTCAACACCGATTTTATCAAAAATCTTATAGTCAAATTGGCCATCGCTCAAACGTACCATGATTTGTTGGAAGTCTGCCTTAGTATAGTTAAGGATAGTTGGGTTGTCCGGGTGTTCAGCGTTGTATGCTTCTAACTGCTTAGCTGATGTAGTGGCTTGAACGACTTCCGTCGATTTTCCACCGATATCAGCGAGAGACTTGATGCTAGAGTCGTCTTTCTTCACTACAAGGACATTAGGGTTTTGGGCAATTGGTGCGGCATAGAGGTATTTCTCCGCACGTTCTTTAGTGTAGCTAAGATTGTTGACAGCCATATTGTAACGGTCAGCGTCAAGACCAGCAAATACACCTGACCATTCTGTCTTTTCAAACTTAACATCATACTTGTCAGAATCTTTAAAGATAGCGCGAACGACTTCAATCTCGTAACCAGTCAATTCACCATTTTCTTCATAGATAAATGGTTTTGGTGAGCCATTGGTTGCAACGATAATTTCTTTCTTGCTAGCTGCTTCTCCTTCTTTCTTAGCACCACCTGAACAAGCTGCTAAAACACCTGCAGCAACAAGGCCTAAGGCAGCAAGAGATGAGTATTTAACGATTTTTTTCATGTCATTTCCTCCAAAATAGAATACCTTATAATCTTAACAGAAAAAGAGCATTTCCGCCATTATATGATATCTATCTCTGTGATAGGTTTTCTTTATGGCTGATTTAAAAGACCAAACGCAAGACAGCAATCAAGACCACTCCAAAGAGAACTGTTCCGACTAGATTGCGGTAGCGAAAGGCTACCCAAGCTGTTGGAAAGATGGCTAAGAAGTCCAGCCATTTGATTTGAGGTAAGTTACCAACCTTGCCTGTCACTACGCTTGAAAGAATCAAGGCAAAGATAATAGAAACGGGCAAGAACTTCAAAAAACGTTCAACAATCGCAGGCAGGCCCTTATACTTGACCAAGATGAAGGGAATCATACGGGGAATCCAAGTCACCAAGCCAGAGAAAATAACTGCTAATAAAAGATACTTACTGACCATCTAATACCACCCCCATTGTACAACCAAGTAGCGTCGCAAATAGAACAGCTAGTGACTGAGACACCACTGTCAAGAGTAAAAAGAAGGACACCGCAACAACTGCTAGGATAATGAGCAGATTGCGGACAGGAATCCGTCTTTGCATAATCTGGAATTGCGAAGCAAAAATTCCGATGAACATCCCAACCAGGGCAAAATCCAAGCCAAAGATTTCTGGATTTGGCAGTAGGCCACCCAGAGCCGTTCCGACAACTGTTCCCACAAACCAAGCTACATAGCTGTTGAGATTGTTTCCGTGCATCCACATAGGATTGACCTTGTCTGTATGGGCCAATTCGCCCATCAAAACGCCATAAGTCTCATCCGTCAAGAGACTAGACATACCGATATTTTGCCAGAGACTGGTATGACGGAAATAGGTCGACGCATGCAAACTCAACAAAAAAAGACGCAAATTGATTAGAAAAACCGTCATGGCAATGGCTGCCACAGGTGCTTGAACCGCAATCAAGGCTAATATGGCAAACTGGGCACTCCCAGCATAAACAAATAGGCTCATCAAGCCCATCTCAACAGGTGTCACATAGGGCGCACCGATAATCCCACAGGCAAGTCCAATACTGACATAACCAAGGGCTGTTGGCATAGCTGCCTGCGCCCCCTCCCAAAATCCTTTTTCTTTCATCTTTCTCCTCATATTGTCTTAATAAATAAGCTGAATCAATTCCAGCCACAGCATGGACTATTATAACACATTCAGGAAAGAGAAAAAAGTCTGCTGATTGTGGCCATCATAAAAGACTGGCAGTCCAGTCTCAAACATATATTATACAAATTCTCTGCTAAATATTTTCACTAATATGTAGTAGCATGGCAAAGACAACTAGAAGAAATAGCAATAAAACAAAGCTAATAGAAATAGTTACTAAAACTATAATCATTTTTATGAAAAGGATACCTAAAAATGCGATTACAAACAAATATAAGAGTATTCAGTAAGGAAATAAACTAAATGGGTAGAATACCTAGGAACACTCTTCCTAAAATATTACTAAGCAAATGAAATTACAGCAACGGTAAAATTTGACCAATGCCATTGTAGACTATATGCAGCCCAATAGGCCAATAAATAGACTTTGTCACTCTAAACAAGACTGCAAATATGAGACCACCACCCATATATACAAAAAAGTCTGTTAAGACCCAACCATGGCCACTAATGTGTAAGATTCCAAATAATATAGCTGAGCCAAGCACATCTAGTCCCCACTTCTTTCCTTTTTCCAGAGCTGTCATCACTAATCCACGATAAATCATCTCTTCAAAAATGGGACCTGCAATCACAGGATAGAAAAAATACATCAAAAATGCTGTAGCTCCTGTAAAAGTAGGAACATCCAGTTGATAAGAAATTGCATTTTTGGTAGGCGGAAAAAGAAAAAAGGTGACGAAATTCCAAACAACAAAAGCAAGAAGAGCTAGGAAGGAATAGAAAAGATAGGAACCTTTAAATTTTCTACTGTTAATTTTCTGCCATTTCCCTGACCAAACCATAACAATAAAAGCAAGCAGAACCACAAGAAAATTTAACAGCATATCCGACAAATAATAGGCAAAGTCGGATAAACCAGCAGCAAGATCGCTATGTAAAAGCAAACGAATGAAGAACTGGTCAGCAACAACTAGTAGAATAGCTATAATAAAGTAGTAGCGTGAGATTATCTTTTTCATCCTATTTTCTCCTATATTACGAAATAAAGAAAGCCCTAACCCAAACAAAGGCAAGGGCTTTAAATATCAACGACGACGATTAACAGTGGAAGAATCATGGTTAAAATTTTTCTCCCAGAAATTAGTGATTGACCAAGGTGTCCCGAACCCTCCCCAGCCTACTCCAATTCCACCGCCTGGGTTAACCACAGTGTTGCCTCCTCTAACATCTTGCAACTCAGCTTCTGTCAATTCCATCGTTTCTGCAAATTGTAAATTTAACATCTTTTATACTCCTTCAATCGTTTTCTTCTTGTAAACCACTTCTGCGACCTAGGATTTGATTCAAATGTTTTACAAGGACAGTATAACATGGAAATTGGCTTATTTTAGAAAATCGCATATTTGATATTTTTTCTTATAGAAATTTCACTTTTGCGATTTTAGTAGATTTGATTATTTCACTGGTATAATAAAGTTACTACTAACAAGGAGGGATATAATGATGAAGAAAAGAAAGATCCAACTGATACTCCTGCTTATTTCGGAGTGGGTTATCGTCTTCCCGTTTCTAATTAATCGATAAGTTCTTTGTATTGCTGAAAACGCAATTCGAAGAGGGCTAGCAATTGTGGATTTTCTAATACTTGCAGAGATTGGATAAAGTGTTCAATCTCTTTTTGATTGCTTCCTTTGGTTTGAAGAAAGACACTCATTTTCTTTAAAAATTGCCATGATACTTTCTCAAAAACATCGTACTGGCGGAGCATACTCTCCAACTCGGCCTCAAAGATTGGAATATAAGAAAATAGCTTACGCTCCATGAGTTCTGATATAATATTCAGAAATCCACTTTTCATATACAGTCTATTATGTACTAACTCTTTAAATTCCTTGGATTTTTCAAGTAACGAGGTTGATAAAAATATCAAATCTTGGTTGCTCAAGAAGGGCATGGTATTGCAAAAGAGATAGAGTTCAAACCAGGTCCAAGACTCGATAGCATAGAGATAGCTGGTCAAAAATTCGCTATCCTCCTCTGTTAGCAGATAGCTCTTATTTAAGGAATGGATGGCATTTTTAATCACAATAGCATTCAAACGACGATAGGTCTGCGCTGCGCCATCTGTTCTTGCTTGACCTCCTCTAATAGTTGCTCTAAACCAGCTATATCTTGGTGGGCAAAGCGATCCACAACCTTTCTACCAATCTGCATATGTAGGGATTCTTGATAATTGTTTAGCTTATGACCAAACTCATCAAAATTCATATTGATCCCTTGGATGGCTAGGATCAACTTATCCGCAGATAGCATAGACTGCCCTAGCTCAAACTTTGACAACTGAGAGGCTGTTAGTCCAGCACAAGCCACATCTGACTGCTTGAGCTTTCTCGCCAAGCGTAATTCCTTGTAAAATTCTCCCAACTCCATTCTCTCAATCATCTCACCACCTCCTATTGTTTAGATATTATATCATCATTTTTATAGTTTTGTCAAAATATTCTGACATTTAAGAGAGCAAAAAAGCCAGCCCTAAGCTGACTCTTTATTCCATGGTATCAAAAGCGAGGCTTGGTTTGGCATTGAGGTCCAAGCCTGCGAAGTTTTCTTTGTTCCACTCGCTGACGCTGGCATAGGCAATCATTCCTGCATTGTCTCCACAAAGACGCAGTGGTGGGATGATGACCTTGACATCTGTGATTTCGGCCGCTAGGCGTTCTCTGAGACCTTTATTGGCTGCCACGCCACCTGCCACGACAAGGGTTTTAACAGGGTATTTCTCCAAAGCCTTCTTAGTTTTTGCCATGAGAATGTCCATAACTGCCGCTTGGAAGGACGTACACAAATCCTCTGTGGACAAGCTTTCTCCCTTTTGCTCGGCATTGTGGTGAAGATTGATAAAGGCAGATTTCAAACCTGAGAATGAAAACTCCAGATTATCTTCCTTAATCATGGCACGGGGGAAATCATAAATATCCTGTCCTTGATGAGCTAGCTCGTCAATCTCACGACCTGCAGGATAGGTCAAGCCCATGACACGGCCGACCTTATCATAGGCCTCACCAACCGCGTCATCTCGCGTTTCTCCAACAATCTTGTAATCACCAGCCTCAGAAACATAAACCAACTCTGTGTGTCCACCGCTAACCAAAAGGGCTAGCAAGGGAAATTCCAAAGGTTCCACACTCTGAGCGGCCATGAGGTGACCAGCCATGTGGTTAACAGGAATCAGCGGAAGTCCATGAGCCCAAGCAAAGGCCTTAGCAGCTGACAAACCGACTAGTAAGGCTCCGACCAAGCCCGGTCCATAGGTAACCGCCACAGCTGTCACATCGTCTTCGGTAATCCCTGCTTCTGCCAGAGCCTCCTCGATACAGGCTGTAATGACCTCGACATGGTGACGACTGGCTACTTCCGGCACTACGCCCCCAAAACGTTTGTGACTCTCAATTTGACTAGCAATGACATTGGACAAGAGCTCATCGTCGTTTTTCAAGACGGCAACACTAGTCTCATCACAGGATGTCTCAAATGCTAAAATATATCTATCCTTCATCTATTTCTCTCTTCATGATGATGGCGTCCTCGACTGGATCATGGTAGTAGGCCTTTCGCTCAGCGATGGCTGCCATCTTTTCTTTCTTGTAAAATGCTTGCGCTCGATGATTTGAACTTCTGACTTCGAGGAAAATCTCCTTATCTGTCGGCAATTGAACAAACAAGGCTGATGCAATTCCCTGACCCTGATAGGCTCCTTTGACAGCGATTTGCAGGACTTCTGCTTCAAAGATATTTTCCTGCACAGCTAGAAAGGCAATCACTTCGGCCCCATCATAAGCCAAAGAATACCAAGTCTGGTCTTGGGACAGGTCTGCTTGGATTTGTTCCAGCGTCCAAGGACTGACTGGGTAAACAGCTGCCATGACAGCGTAGATGTCTTGAGCCAGATCAGGTTGCTGTTGAGTTCGTTTGATTTCTATCATAGGCGTTTAATGTAAGACTCACCAGACTCGGTGTGATTCTTGAGCCAGTTTTCCTCAGCCTCAACACGTTTGAGGTAGTTGGGTACAAAATCATGCAAGGAGTCTGCTTCCTTGTCCCAGGCCCATAGAGCTAGATTAGCTGCATTAGGCAATGTTTCTTTGAAATTAGTCCTTGACAAGTGTTCTTGAATCTGCTCCACAAAGGGGCCAACTTCTCCGACAAAGGTTACCTGACTAGCGCCCTTGATTAGCTCAATCACTCGCTCAAAGGGCAGGTGTGCTTCTGGCATGACAGGTTTAGCATTTTCATAAAATCCTGCGTAAACATTGTTGCGACGCGCATCCATCAAAGGAACGAACAAGCCTTCTTGTTGGTAGGGCACCAGAGCCAAGAGGCTCGACATACCAACCAACTCGATGTTCAGAGTGTGAGCTAAGATTTTGGCAGTTGCTACCGCAATTCGCAAACCTGTGTAGCTACCTGGCCCTTCAGCTACCACGATTCGATCCAAATCCTTGGGCGTCCAGTCCAAACTTGCCATCAAAAAATCGATGGCAGGCATGAGGGTAATACTGTGATTTTTCTTAATATTAATCGTCGTCTCGGCAAGAACCTGCTTGTCCTCTAAAATAGCGAGAGAAAGAGCCTTACTGGACGTATCAAAAGCTAATACTTTCATAACACATTCCTATCTTTTTGTCTGCTTACTATTATACTACAAAAGCTGGCACATGGGAATTTTCTTTATCCCCAAACAAAAATGCCTATACTTAGCTAAAAAATAATTTAAAAAATGTTCACTTTTCCTTTTCTTTTCCGAATATAAAAGTGAACAAGAAAAAAGGAGGAAAGTTCAATGACAAATTTTGACGTTCTTGACAATCAATTTTTATCCTTATCTGAAGATGAATTATCAGATATTGATGGCGGTCTCGCTCCCTTGGTTATCTTTGGAGTAGCAGTATCTTGGAAAGCTATTGCAGGTGGAACAGCACTTGTAGGTTCTGGTTTGGCAGCTGGTTATTTTTTAGGAGGAGATTAATATGATGAAAGATTTAAACAACTATCGTAAAATTACTAATAAGGAATTGCAAGAAATCAAGGGTGGTTTTGGTGTAGGTGTTGGTATCGCTTTATTTATGGCAGCTTATACCATTGGGAAAGATCTCCGTAAAAAGTTTGCTAAGTCATGCTAGATAAAAAACACATTTTTAGAAGGATAAATTTTATTGTCTTCATCTCTTACAGTTTTCTCAGCATTCTCAATGATTTAAACATTACTACTATCCCTTTACCATTCGATTTATCTGTTTGTATTGTTTTATTTTTATGCTTCAACTCTATTTTTGAGCAGAACAATGATTACCATAAAAATAATAAGCTTTGAAAATTCCATTGTCATGTCATTTTAGAAAAATTCAAAGACCACCTCATCTTGATAGAAGGGGTGGAATTTTCGTGTCATGAATCTACTGTCTTTTACCCCCAAACAAAAATGCCCCAGCATGAGCAGGGCATCTAAGCATTTAATCCAAAGTAAAATACAAACCAAACGACATAGGTTACGAGGAGGAGAAAAAGCGAGTAGAGAGTCACAAAAGTAATTTTCCACAAGAACTTGGTTTGTCGTCGTTCCAGTTTGGCAAATAGAAGATTCCCCGCATAAACGCAAGCAACAAAAGCAATAAAAGCTACCAAGCGAACTCCGATAGCAAAAGCAAATAAGTTATACATAGGGCAACCTCCTTGACTTAAAAACTATATGGAATTATGACAAACGATAAATTTCACTTCCATTATCAAGATAACATATTTTCTTTGTTTTTGCAAACGCTTACCTTTAGGTGCTTATATGACTTTCTCGTTTCCGTCTTTTACTAATTTTTCATTTTGTGGTATAATTGAAATAATTGTAACGAATCAAGGTCAATCTAGACACAAAATGGAATGAAATCAAGCAAATCTCTGCTAAAAGTTTGGAATAAGCTGACCTGTAAAATAGAAAGGAACTATATGATTTACAAAGTTTTTTATCAAGAAACAAAAGAACGTAGCCCACGCCGTGAAACAACACGCGCACTATACCTAGACATCGATGCTAACTCAGAACTTGAGGGCCGTATCGCTGCTCGCCAACTTGTCGAAGAAAATCGCCCAGAGTACAATATCGAGTATATCGAACTCTTGTCTGACAAATTGCTAGATTACGAAAAAGAAACTGGCGCCTTCGAAATTACGGAGTTCTAATATGGCCTACACTCTTAAACCTGAAGAAGTCGGCGTTTTTGCCATCGGTGGTCTGGGAGAAATCGGGAAAAATACATACGGAATTGAATACCAAGATGAGATTATCATCGTCGATGCTGGGATTAAATTCCCAGAAGATGACTTGCTGGGTATCGACTATGTCATTCCTGACTACTCCTACATCGTAGACAACATCGACCGCGTCAAGGCTGTTTTGATTACCCACGGACACGAGGACCACATCGGTGGGATTCCTTTCCTGCTCAAGCAAGCAAATGTCCCTATCTATGCTGGACCGCTTGCCTTGGCTTTGATTCGTGGGAAACTCGAAGAACACGGCCTCTTGCGCAACGCCAAACTTTACGAAATCAACCATAATACTGAGTTGACCTTTAAAAATCTCAAGGCAACTTTCTTTAGAACGACTCACTCTATTCCAGAGCCTTTGGGGATTGTCATTCATACTCCTCAAGGGAAAATTGTCTGTACGGGTGACTTCAAGTTTGACTTAACACCAGTTGGTGAACCAGCAGATTTGCACCGTATGGCTGCGCTTGGTGAAGAAGGTGTACTCTGTCTCCTGTCTGACTCGACAAATGCAGAAATTCCAACCTTTACCAACTCTGAAAAAGTCGTTGGCCAGTCCATCATGAAGATTATCCAAGGCATTGAAGGACGTATCATCTTTGCATCCTTTGCCTCAAATATCTTCCGTCTCCAGCAAGCGACAGAAGCCGCTGTTAAGACTGGACGCAAGATTGCGGTCTTTGGTCGCTCTATGGAAAAAGCCATTGTCAACGGAATCGAGCTTGGTTACATCAAAGCTCCTAAGGGAACCTTTATCGAGCCAAATGAAATCAAAGACTACCCTGCAGGCGAGATTCTTATCCTCTGTACAGGTAGTCAAGGCGAGCCGATGGCAGCCCTCTCTCGTATCGCCAACGGAACCCACCGTCAGGTGCAACTCCAACCAGGTGATACGGTTATCTTCTCTTCTAGCCCAATCCCTGGAAACACTACTAGCGTCAACAAGCTGATTAACATCATTTCAGAAGCTGGTGTCGAAGTTATCCACGGTAAAGTGAACAATATCCATACATCTGGACACGGTGGTCAGCAAGAGCAAAAACTCATGCTCCGCTTGATTAAGCCAAAATACTTCATGCCTGTCCACGGTGAATACCGCATGCAAAAGGTCCACGCTGGACTAGCAGTAGATACTGGTGTTGAGAAGGACAATATCTTTATCATGAGCAATGGTGATGTGCTTGCCCTTACTGCTGACTCAGCTCGTATCGCAGGTCATTTCAACGCCCAAGATATCTATGTCGATGGAAATCGTATCGGTGAAATCGGCGCAGCTGTCCTCAAAGATCGTCGTGATCTATCTGAAGACGGTGTCGTTCTGGCAGTCGCAACTGTTGACTTCAAATCGCAGATGATTCTGTCTGGCCCAGACATCCTCAGCCGAGGCTTTGTCTACATGAGAGAGTCTGGCGACTTGATTCGCCAAAGCCAGCGCATCCTCTTCAATGCAATTCGTATCGCACTGAAAAATAAGGATGCTAGCGTGCAATCAGTCAATGGTGCCATTGTCAACGCTATTCGCCCCTTCCTTTATGAAAATACAGAACGTGAACCGATTATCATCCCTATGATCCTCACACCAGATGAAGAATAAATTATAAAACAGCCCCGTCTTCGGAGCTGTTTTTTCTATGCTTTCTTTTTAGATTAAAACTCAATAAAAATCGAAAGCAGACTAGAAGGCTAGGCGAAAGCATAACTTAAGTTAGGTGAGCCGAAGCCGACGACGTATCATTTTGATTTTTGAAGAGTTTTAGAAATACTACGATTTTTACCTTCAAGATACACCATCAAAATAGAAATATCTGCTGGGTTTACTCCCGAAATACGGCTGGCTTGGCCGATGGTTTCTGGATTGATGAGTTTGAACTTCTGACGGGCTTCGGTTGCGATAGAATCAATGTCATCCCAGTCAATATTGGCTGGAATACGTTTTTCTTCCATGCGTTTCATCTTAGCAACCTGGTCCATGGCTTTGGAAATATAGCCTTCGTACTTGATTTCTGTTTCAATCAATTCGATAATCTTGTCATCCAAGTCCTCTGCAGCTGGTCCGATGAAAGCCACCACATCTTGATAAGAAACTTCTGGACGGCGAAGGAATTCCTTGGCTGTCACTGCATCTGTCAACGGCTTGAAACCCATCTCCTCAACCTTGGCATTGGTTTCCTTGACTGGCTTGAGTTTGATGCTGTCTAGGCGCTTCATCTCATTGTCAAATTGATTTTTCTTGATTGCAAAGCGAGCCCAACGTTCATCATCCACAAGGCCAATCTCACGTCCCATCTCAGTCAAACGCATATCAGCATTGTCATGACGGAGAATGAGACGGTATTCAGCACGACTGGTCAAGAGACGGTAGGGTTCAATGGTTCCCTTGGTCACCAAGTCATCAATCATGACCCCGATATAACCGTCACTGCGCTTCAAAATCAACTCAGGCTTGCCTTGGACTTTCAAAGCCGCATTGATACCCGCGATAATCCCTTGGCCTGCTGCCTCTTCATAACCTGACGTCCCATTTGTCTGACCAGCAGTGAAAAGTCCTGAGATTTTCTTGGTTTCCAGTGTCGCACGCAACTGATGAGGCAAGACCATATCATACTCAATGGCATAACCTGTTCGCATCATCTCTGCATTTTCCAAACCTTTGATGGAATGAACCAAGTCACGCTGGACATCCTCAGGCAGACTGGTTGAAAGTCCTTGAACATAGACTTCCTCAGTATTGCGTCCCTCTGGCTCAAGGAATAGTTGGTGGCGTTCCTTGTCCGCAAAGCGCACAATCTTGTCCTCAATCGATGGGCAGTAACGAGGTCCCACTCCCTTGACTACACCTGTAAACATAGGCGCACGGTGGAGGTTATTTTGGATAATTTCATGACTGGTACCATTGGTATAGGTCAACCAGCATGGCACTTGGTCTTTGACATAATCCTCATCTCGTGAAGTGTATGAGAAATGATTAGGCGCTTCGTCTCCTGGCTGAATTTCGGTCACATCATAATTGATAGAAGAAGCCTTGACACGTGGAGGGGTTCCTGTCTTGAAACGACCGATTTCGAGTCCTAATTCCTTGAGATTATCAGCAAGATTAATAGAAGCTAGGCTGTGGTTAGGACCTGATGAGTACTTGAGGTCTCCGATAATAATTTCCCCACGGAGAGCCGTCCCTGTCGTCACGATAACAGCCTTGGCAGCATACTCTTGATGGGTCGCTGTACGCACACCGACAACCTTGCCATATTCCACCAAAATCTCATCAATCATAGTTTGACGAAGGGTCAGATTTTCTTGATTTTCAACTGTCTTGCGCATCTCCTTAGAGTAAAGCTCCTTGTCAGCCTGCGCACGAAGGGCACGGACAGCTGGCCCCTTCCCTGTGTTGAGCATCTTCATCTGGATGTAAGTCTTGTCAATGGTTTTGGCCATCTCGCCACCGAGGGCATCGACTTCACGCACAACAATCCCCTTGGCAGAACCACCGATAGAGGGATTACAAGGCATGAAAGCCAGCATTTCAATATTAATGGTCGCAAGCAGGACCTTACAGCCCATACGGCTAGCTGCTAGGGATGCTTCTACCCCAGCGTGTCCCGCACCAATTACAATAATATCGTATTCTTCAGTAAAATTATATGTCATGTTTCTCTCCTATTCCTCAAGATGAATGTGTCTTAGTTGGCGGTCCCAATCTGGCAGGGCTGTTTTTAGAAAGGCTGGAACTAACTGGAAATCCTCAAGTTTATCCAAATCAATCCATTCACAGGGCTGCCTTTTCTCATCTTCCTGCATGGTCAATGGAGCATCTTCAAGCAAGTCCACCAGATAATGAAACTCGATATTGTGATAGGAAACACCGTCCTGTTCAAAACGATTTTCCACCACAAAAGCTAGCTGCCCAGCTTGAGCTCGGACACCTAATTCTTCCCTCACTTCACGAACTACCGCGTCTTCCGTACTTTCATTGACTTGAATCGCACCGCCAATTGTGTAATACTTGCCCTTATCTTTGGTGACTAGAAGCTTGCGATTTTGAAGAATCAAAGCTGTCGCCCGAACACCAAAAACCGTATTTCCTACTTTGGTCCGAAAGTCTTGTTGAGTCATTCTTGTCCTTTCCCTTAAACGACACAAAAACAGTCAAAACTCCAAAGAAGTGCAGGACAAAAAAGCCTGCAACATCCATGAGCTTTGACCATCATTTCTATTGCTTTTATTATTGTAGCAAATTGAGAAAATTTGTCAATCTAAATGTACTGACAAACTTGTCCATCGCGGTAAGCATTGTCAATCAAACCACCACCTAGACACTCTTCGCCATCGTAAAAGACAACTGCCTGTCCTGGTGTAATCGCACGTTGCGGTTCTGCAAAGATAACCTCTGCCTTATCTCCTTTGACATGGACGGTCACCTTAGAATCAGGCTGACGGTAGCGGAATTTTGCTGTGCATTCTAGCGTAAATTCCTCTGGCATCTCACGAGTAAAGTGGACTTGACTGGCTTCTAGACTGGTTGACATGAGCGAGTCATGGTAGAAACCTTGGCCAACATAGAGAATATTCTTGCTTAGGTCTTTTCCGACAACGAACCAAGGTGCATTGTCACCACCGTGTTGCCCACCGATACCGAGACCTCCACGCTGACCAATTGTATAGTACATAAGGCCTGCATGCTCGCCCATATCGCGACCATCTACAGTCATCATGCGACCAGGCTGAGCTGGCAGGTAGTTGCTGAGGAAATTTTTAAAATTCTTTTCTCCGATAAAGCAAATCCCTGTCGAGTCTTTCTTCTTAGCAGTTGCAAGGCCTGCTTCTTCTGCTAGTTTTCGCACTTCAGGCTTTTCCAAATGTCCCAAAGGGAACATGGTTTTTTGAAGTTGTTCTTGCGACAGTTGGCTGAGGAAATAGGTTTGGTCCTTGCCATTGTCCACGCCACGAAGCATGTGAACAATGCCATCCTCATCACGCGCCACTCGGGCATAATGCCCAGTCGCTACATAGTCTGCCCCCAAGGTCATGGCATAGTCCAAAAAGGCCTTGAACTTGATTTCCTTGTTGCACATAACATCTGGATTTGGAGTGCGCCCTGCACGGTATTCCGCTAGGAAATACTCAAAAACGCGGTCCCAGTACTCTTTTTCAAAATTGACAGAGTAATAGGGAATGCCGATCTGGTCTGCTACGGCAGCCACATCCTTGTAATCTTCGGTCGCCGTACAGACGCCGTTTTCATCTGTGTCATCCCAGTTCTTCATGAAGATACCGATCACATCGTAGCCCTGCTCCTTGAGCAAGAGAGCCGTCACCGACGAATCAACACCACCACTCATCCCCACGACAACACGTGTTTTAGAGTTATCACTCATGGTAAGTCTCCCATCTATTCGTTTATTCACGATTGAAGGTCGTGTGTGCTTAACGATTGAAGGTCGCTTGAGCAGTATTCATTATAACATGCTTGGTTAGAGAAGACAAGAAAGAGACTGATAATCTGCCAACCTCTTTCATAAAATAATCAATCCTTCAACAAAATCCATTGTTGAAATGCTGTTCTAAACCATTGATAGCTCAGATTTCCCAGAATAGAGCTGTCCTAACTATCGAACAGATTAAATCCATACATATCCACGCAATTCTACGTTTAGAATTGCCATAAAATAAATGTTTTAGGGATATTCTAAGTCTTTGACTGCTTAAAATTTTACGTTCTGAAGGATTCTAAAGCTAGAATAGCATAAAAATCATGAAAACTGAACTATTCGAAGCTTCAGAATCATACGATTTCTATAGGAAGTATCTTTTTAGTACGTGTGGTTAGTAGGTAATTTTAGGAAATCTCCCAAAAACAACTGATTTCCTATTTTTATCAATCAAAAAATGTTGATAAATGAGTGTTTTAAAATTAAATTTTAAAGGTATCCTTAAATTTAAAGATTTTTGATAAGATTTCTGTACTTTTCACAATTCAATGATACGATGACATTGTTGGGCTACATAAGCATCGTGGGTCACAATAATAACTGTTTTCCCCTCGCGATTCATCTCTAAGAGAAACTTCAAGACCAAATCTCTATTTTCAGGATCCAGAGAACCTGTTGGTTCATCGGCTAAAATCAGCTGGCTGGGTTTTAAGATGGCTCTAGCAACTGCAATTCGTTGTTGCTCCCCACCAGACAACTCTGAGACCTTTTGATGCAAAGTAGCTGGCAAACCTACTCTCTCTAAAATCTCTTCCACCTTTTTGAGCTTGTCTTTCTTAGACAATTTCACATATTTCAGCGCCAGCATAAGATTGTACTCGACCGTTTCATCATCAATCAGAGCAAAATTTTGAAATAGATAAGAGATATGTTCACGGATTATTGTTTGCGACTTAGCAGAATTGACCGCTAGATTTGTCTGACCAAAAATCTCATACCGTCCGCTATAATCACCATCTATTAAACCTAATAAATTTAACAAGGTCGACTTACCACTACCACTCTTACCAACAATGGCTACCAAATCCCCCTGATCAATCCTGAGAGACAAGTGATCCAAAATCACTTTTCCTCCAATGGTTTTGGTAATATTTTTCAACTCAATCATAAAATGCCCCCTTTCAATAACTCTACTAGACTTCTTTTCTCCATCCTAGAAGCCAAGACTAGCACAAATAGTATATCCAGACATGTAAAGCCTGCAAACAGCAGGAGTGGCAAGAGCGCATGGGCAAAGAAAATCAAGACTAGAAGAGGCAGACTATAGCCCAGCAAGAGCAGAACGAGGAGAGGACGGTAGCGATCGACCAGTTTCCACCCCATAAACTTCTTGGTAATGATATCCCTGCGCTTCAACAAGAAAGTAGTAACGAGTAAAAAGTAGGAGACAATCATACTGAGAAGAGCAAATAAGGCAAAAAGAACGTTAAAATTGCGAACAGAATCCCGATAGGTATCGACCATCTCCTCTTGAATTGCTTGAATCGATGAAAATTTTAAATAGCTACCATCAGATAAGTTATCAACTAACTCCGTAATCACTTTTTGATTTTGTTCTGTATTTTCAACTTTCATGGGGTTGTTTAAACCTGTCGTTGACAAGCGAGTCTTTTCTTCCCACATCATGTCTTGATCATTTACCAGACTAATGATTGGATTGTGGAGATTTTCCTTTCGCTCATTATTATAAGGGAAGAAGGACCAATCTCCTTCATAGTAGGCAATTTCTACATCCATATCTTCTATCCTTTGCTTTTGCTGTTCTTCATACCTCATAGAAAGATAGGCGATGGATTTTCCCAAGAACTGATTCTTGCCTTCTTGTCCTTTGTCACTGACTGGCAACAAAATCACCTTTTTAGTGCCAACATCTGGTAGCTTAAAGCCCTTACTCTCTAAAAATTGACGATTTGCATAGTAAACATCTACCTCATCAGGCAGTTGGTACTGCTGCACTTGTTCTGCTTTGATGACTGGTTTGATAGGAAGACTCGCACCTCGCACATAGTTTACTTGTGTTTTTGCTAGCAAATCTTGATAAAATTGGTAGAAATAATCTGTAGATTTCCCTAACCCTGATAGCTCTTCTTGCCACAGGTTATCATTGAGTTGGAAGGTTTCTAAGGTCAGGTAATTGCCTTGGCTTACCCACTGTTGCTGATAAGCAAGTTCTTTGTTTTCTTGTTCTAAACTTCTGCCCACCCCAATCAGTAAGGCCGTCAGTAAAATAGTTGTCCCTATTTTCATCACATAATTGAAGATGAGACCAAGTTTGACAGATGAAAAACCTTTCAACATGGAGCTGACTGTCATTTTTTGAATCATCAGGTAGGTCAGCCAACTGATGAACAAATACAACTGTAAAAGCAGAAATTGGGATAAGAGTAAACTTGGGAACAAAAGTTTTGGTCTATAGTCCAGCACTAAAAATAGTACCAAGTCAATGATAAGACTTCCACCCAAGAGAAGATAAAAATTAGTCTTTACAAAACCAGCTAAAATCGCCCTGCTTTGAAAACCAAGTAACTTTTGAACCCCCACTCGTTTCATCTCCATCATCGGCTGATACACTGTCATTAAAATCACAAGTAAGATTGCCAAGATAAAGATAATGATAGATAGTAACAAATCTTGATTTAGCACTCCAACCTGACTTCGGTAAGTGGGTTCTAATAAAATCGTCTTATCTATCTGGAAAAAATCACTCCACTTTTGTAGAATGGTATCACGATCTATCTCTTTGCTGGAGGTAATCATGTAGCGCCCATTTACAGTATGGGATTTATCTTCAATATAGGATTGGAAGGTCTGAAGTCGAATGAGTTTCACCTTTAAAAAGGTGGGAATGATACCTAAATTATTGGGAAGATTCTGGTTACTGTAGACTCCTTTCTCATTCTTTGAAAAATCAAGAGAAGTCAGACCGAACTCCTGATAGGGGAAGGTTTCCTTATCAAAAACACCAGCCTTGACGGCCTCATCTCCATTATCTACTTTGATAATAGAGACCTTGTCTTGGCTTACAACCTCTTCAAAAAACTGGAGAATAGTTTCTGTCGGTTTGGTGACATCTTTCAAGTACAAGTCAAATGAATAAGCTGTCTTGCCCATCTCCTGAATCCGCACTATTTCTCGTGTAACATTTACATTCACGACAAAAAACGTAGTGCACAGCAAGAGCAGGAGCATACAAAGATGACTGATTTTTTTCATAGAGATACCTCCCGTGAAGAGACGAAACCGTGGGAAAAACTAACTTTCCAATAAAACCACACAGTGATTCTCTCAGCTTGATTGTGTTCAAGTCTGAAAACACTGTGTGGTTTTTGAATGTTTGAACGTTCAGAGCTTGGATTTTCGGGCAATTGTCTATCAGAATGTCCTTTTATCTGTCAATAATCCTAGAAAATCTTGTCGTTTCAAGTCGGAGAAATGTTTGGTAGAAAGACTTCCTTTTTGAAGTCCATCATCTCTAACCTGCAAATAATAGCTATGTTGGCTTGTTTTAATTGTCAAAAAATCGCCAAATATAAAAACTCTTTTCCAGTTGCGAATCTCAAATTCTTTCATCTCTGATTTTGGAATGCGGATAAGTCCTTGTCGCAAATCACGATGGTGCTCACTTGTGAAAGTCATCCCATTCCCAAGATTTCTTATCAGTAGTTCATCTGGAGTCACCATCACCAGCGCTATTTTAGTTAAGAAAATTTCAACTGTTGGTGGTAAAATCGCCAAATTAAACCAAGGATGTAGGTAGCGATACGCTAAGAAATACTGAGGCTCCTCACCCAATCCTAGTTGTTTATATAAGGCCTTGACCTCACTATCTAACCTCGCTTCAAAAGACACATCCGAATGCGCTTCTTCCTTCTTCTGATTAAAATAACGCATCCAGACTAGAAAATATATAAAGACTATAATAAATATTCCTGATAAGAGATATTTTACATTGTAGTTCATCACTTAACCTCCTGATTCACGACTCTACATAAAGCAGAGGCCTATTTATTTTGAAAATAGTTCCATCACAACTTTAAATAAGACGGGTGTCATTAAAATTAGGATAATTCCTATCACAAATATCATGACTACTCGAAAAAGCTCCTTATTTTTAAACATTTTTCCATCCCTTTTCTAGCTACATCATAGTACTCATTAACCCCATTTTAAAATTACACCAAACTTATTTTAGTTTTATTTTCTACTTTTTATATTACTATGATACAATATTTTTAATAGGATTTTATTATTTGTTAACTTTTTTCACGAAAAGGAGAAAATCATGCGTTATGATTTTGGAAAGGTCTATAAAGAAATACGTGAGTCAAAAGGATTGACCCAAGAAGAGGTCTGTGGAAATGTTCTCTCAAGAACCAGCCTATCAAAGATTGAAAGTGGTAAGGCAACTCCTAAATATGAAAATATGGATTTTCTTCTCAGGCAAATGAATATGAGTTTTGAAGAGTTTGACTACATCTGCCATCTCTATCAGCCGAGCCAACGGACAGAAATCATGCAAACTTATCTCAATATGAATTCCATCATTGGTGGCAGTGGTCTAGTTGATTTTTTTGAAACATGCCAAAACTATCTCAAGACCCATCACGACCTGCCTATAGAAGAAATCAGAGATATGCTTGAAGTTGTCATTCATATTCGTCAACATAGTACAGAGAAACTGTCAGACCAAGTGAAACAAACTGTCAAAAAACTTTGGGAAAAAATTGAAAAACAAGATACATGGTATGAAAGTGACCTAAAAATCCTCAATACCATCCTTTTCAGCTTTCCTATTGAACACCTCCATCTCATCACTGAAAAAATCTTGCAACGCTTGGAAGTCTATAAAAACTACCAACATTTATATGACTTGCGAATGGCAATCCTACTCAACCTTTCCACCATTTACTTATACCATCAAGACAAAAACATGTGTCAACAAATCTGCTATACTTTACTAGAGGATGCCAAGAACAAGAAAAGCTACGATATGCTTGCTATCTGCTATGTCCGTATTGGGATTTGTAGGGATGATGCTAAACTTATCCAAAAAGGGTTCTCTCTTCTAGAGCTGACCGATGAAACTTCCATTCTAGCCTTTCTCAAAAAAGAAGTGGAGATCTATTATCAACCGAAAGAAATATAAAAAAGTCGAGGGATTTCCTCGACTTTTTCAAATTATTCTGTTCGTTATTTCTTAATACCAGCCGTTGTTAAGCCAGAAGTTTTTAGCAGCTGACCATGAACCGTAACGTCCTGCAACGTAAGCATCTGCTACACGTTCTTGGTTTTCAGCTGAGTAGTCACCGTTCAAGTATGAATCTGTCAATTGGTAACGTCCAATGTATTGGCCGTTTGTAGCTGTATAGCTACCACCTGATTCTTTTTGTGCAATCCATTCTTTAGCTTCTGCTTCAGATCCACTTACAGTTGCAGCTGGTGCTGAAGTTTCTGCTGCAACAACAGTTTCTTCTGCTACAGGAGCGCTTGCAGCTGGTGCTGCTTCTTCTACTACTTCTGTAGTTTCTGCTACTGGAGCTGAAACAGTTTCATCTTGAGCAGCTGGTGCCGCATAAGTAGCTGGCGCTGGTGTTGCAACAGGTGCTACAGGACCATCGATAACCAACTCTTGACCAACATAAATCAAATGAACGTTGTCGATGTGGTTGTTTTCTGCCAATTTCTCAACAGTTGTGTTGTGAGTTTCAGCGATTTCTGAAAGTGTATCACCTTCTTTAACAGTGTAAGTTGATGATTCTTGAGCAGATACAAATGATGGAGCAAATACTGCAAACAAGGCAGCTACTCCTGCAAGAGTTGTTTTAATCTTTTTAGTTGTTGATTTCATATTTGAAAATTCTCCTTCTTTCTATAGTTCTATCATACCCTTTAAATATTACCGTTTCTTAACACTTTTATGTAGAAATATTACAAAATTATTTTTTATTTCCCTAAATAAGCTATTTTTTGTTACAAAAGATGCTTTTTTATGCTATTTGTAGTGTAAAAAGGTTTTCATCCACAATTAAAGCCAAGACCTTCATTCTTTGATATAATAGAGATAAGAATTTTTATAAGGGGAAACTGATGAAATCACTTCGTTTTCAATCTGTCTTTGATATCATCGGACCAGTTATGATTGGCCCATCTAGTAGCCATACCGCTGGTGCTGTTCGTATTGGGAAGATTGTCTCTTCCATTTTTGATGATACTCCGACAGAAGTCGAATTCCAACTATTTAACTCATTTGCCAAAACCTATCGTGGTCACGGAACAGACCTAGCCCTTGTTGCAGGTATTTTGGGCATGGATACAGATGATCCTGAAATCCCAAACAGCCTGGAAATTGCCCACAAGCGTGGCATCAAGATTGTCTGGACCATTCAGAAAGACAGTAATGCTCCGCACCCTAATACCACTAAAATTACCGTTAAAAATGCCCACAAGACCATCAGTGTGACTGGTATTTCTATCGGTGGAGGGAATATTCAGGTAACCGAACTCAATGGCTTTGCCGTCTCTCTCAATATGAATACACCGACTATCATCATTGTTCATCAAGATATTCCAGGTATGATTGCCCTCGTAACAGAGGCTCTTTCACGCTATGGTATCAATATCGCCCAGATGAATGTTACTCGTGAAAAAGCTGGTGAAAAAGCCATCATGATTATCGAAGTCGACAGTCGCAACTGTGATGAGGCCATAGAAGAAATTCGAAAAATCCCTCATCTCCACAATGTCAATTTCTTTAAATAGGAGGAAGCATGTTTTATTCTATCAAAGAATTGGTCGAGCAAGCAGATCTGGACTTTCAAGGAAATGTCGCAGAACTCATGATTACAACTGAGTTTGAATTGACCGGTCGCGAACGTGAAGAAGTCTTCCTTCTCATGGAACGCAATCTGGAAGTCATGAAAGCCTCTGTCCAACTTGGCCTCAATGAAAATAAATCTCGTAGTGGCCTGACAGGTGGAGATGCTGCCAAATTGGATCGCTACATCAAAAACGGAAAAACTCTATCAGATTACACGATTCTCTCTGCTGCCCGAAATGCTATCGCAGTCAATGAACACAATGCCAAAATGGGCTTGGTCTGCGCTACTCCTACCGCTGGAAGTGCTGGCTGTCTGCCTTCCGTTCTCACTGCTGCTATTGAAAAATTAGACCTCAGCCACGAGCAACAGCTGGATTTCCTCTTTGCTGCCGGTGCCTTTGGACTAGTCATCGCAAACAATGCCTCTATTTCAGGTGCTGAGGGTGGCTGTCAGGCCGAGGTTGGTTCGGCCTCTGCTATGAGTGCTGCAGCCTTGACTATAGCTGCAGGTGGAACACCCTACCAAGCCAGTCAAGCCATTGCCTTTGTCATTAAAAATATGCTAGGCCTCATCTGTGACCCTGTTGCCGGCTTGGTTGAAGTTCCCTGCGTCAAGCGCAATGCTATGGGAGCTAGCTTTGCCTTCATCGCAGCAGACATGGCCCTGGCAGGTATCGAATCTAAAATCCCTGTGGATGAAGTGATCGATGCCATGTACCAAGTAGGAGCAAGCATGCCAACTGCCTTTCGTGAAACAGCTGAAGGTGGACTCGCTGCCACCCCTACTGGTCGTCGCCTCCAAAAAGAAATTTTCGGAGAATAAGCTTATCAAATAGGAGAAACTATGACCTCTATCTCAGCTATCTTTTTTGATCTGGATGGAACCCTCGTTGACAGTTCTATCGGGATTCACAATGCCTTTACTCATACTTTTAAGGAACTGGGGGTGCCTAGTCCTGATGCCAAAACCATTCGTAGTTTTATGGGACCGCCTCTCGAAAGTAGTTTTGCGACCTGCCTTTCCAAAGAACAAATTTCTGAGGCTGTCCAGATATACCGTTCTTACTACAAGGCAAAAGGCATCCATGAAGCTCAACTCTTTCCTCAGATTGTAGACTTGCTTGAGAAGTTATCGAGCAATTACCCTCTTTATATCACCACGACAAAGAATGCTCCAACCGCTCAAGACATGACTAAAAACTTGGGAATCCATCATTTCTTTGATGGCATTTATGGTTCCAGCCCTGAAGCACCCCATAAGGCCGATGTCATTCGCCAAGCCTTACAGACACATCAACTAGCACCGGAACAAGCCATCATCATCGGAGATACCAAGTTTGATATGCTGGGAGCTCAAGAAACAGGCATTCAGAAATTGGCCGTCACTTGGGGATTTGGAGAGCAGGCAGATTTGCTAAACTATCAGCCTGATTATATGGCCCACAAACCCTTAGAAGTTTTGGAGTATTTTCAATAACATAGACTGGGCAATAACTCTATTTCATACTCAATGAAAACGAAGCAAGTTTAGACATAACAAAACGCATATTACCAAGGTTTTTCGATTCCTGATAATATGCGTTTTTCTTTTTTATTCAACGTGGGTAGTTTGATTGGCAAAGGCGATAATAGCTTGCTTCAACTCATCTCCACTAAGAGTGCGGAACTCTTCAATCTTTTGATCGATGGCTTCTAGAGGCATGACATTAACTTTACCAACGAAAATCTTATCCATAACCTGATTGTCAACGAGTTCGGTTGATACCAAGAGCTCTTCGTAGAGTTTTTCGCCTGGGCGGATTCCAACTTCAACAATTGGAATTTCGCTTTCGGTGTGTCCACTTAGAAGGACCATTTTCTTGGCCAAGTCATAAATCTTGACTGGTTTGCCCATATCAAGGATAAAGACTTCTCCATCCTTGGCATAAGCACCAGCATGGATAACCAAACGGCTAGCTTCTGGAATGGTCATAAAGTAACGGGTCATGCGGAAGTCTGTCACCGTTACAGGCCCACCTTCAGCAATCTGGCGTTCAAAGACTGGAATGACACTACCACGGCTACCAAGTACATTCCCAAAACGAACTGCACAGTAGGTTGATTGGCTACGTTGGTTAAAGCCAGTGACAATCAACTCAGCCACTCGCTTGGTTGCTCCCATAACATTTGGTGGATTAACCGCCTTATCTGTCGAAATCATAACCATCTTAGGTACTTTGGCTTCATCAACAGCCTTAGCAACATTGTAAGTTCCACGAATATTGTTTTTGAAGGCTTCTTTTGGATTGCGCTCCATCATAGGAACGTGCTTGTGGGCTGCTGCATGATAAACAATAGCTGGCTTGTACTTTTCAAAGACTTGCAACAAGCGGTCATAGTCTTGAATATCGGCAATAACTGGTACATAATCAATCCCTTGGAACTTGCGAATCAATTCATGATAAACGAGGTAGATTGAGTTTTCCCCATGACCGAGCAAAACAATGCGTTCAGGATTGAAACGGCTAACTTGTCGACAGATTTCAGAACCGATTGAGCCACCAGCACCTGTAACCAAGATTGTCTTACCTGTCAGTTCTGCGCCCAGACGCGATTCGTCAAGACGAATTTCCTGACGGCCCAAAAGGTCTGTGATATCAATCTTCTGGAATCCTCCACCTGCTTGGTGAAGTCCCTGAACAACGGTTTCAACCTTAGGCATCTTGTAACATTTGACACCCAGCTTATTACACATCTGCAAGATACGTTCATATTCTGACGGGTCAAGCGACGGAATCGCAACGATGACACGCTCGATTTGATGGCGTTTGGCTAATTCAGGCAGATCATCATATGAACCCAAAACAGGGATTCCACCAAGTTTTTGGCCCTTTTTCTTAGAATCCTTGTCCAAAATACCGACAAGTTCTAATTCACTAGTTGGATGTTGGTAACTATCCATAAAGAGGGCCCCACCATCACCAGC
Source organism: Streptococcus mitis (assembly GCF_000960005.1). Classification (GTDB taxonomy): domain Bacteria; phylum Bacillota; class Bacilli; order Lactobacillales; family Streptococcaceae; genus Streptococcus; species Streptococcus mitis_CK. The sequence goes on from NZ_JYGP01000002.1 coordinate 1,396,991, forward strand.
ACCAATCAAGAAGGTTCGACGGTGTTCCCCATCACCACTGCCTTTTTTTCGTCTTGAATAGATTAGTTGCCAAGTAATCCGTGGCAATAAAATCAAGAAGGTACTCAACAAGATAAAGAGTACGATAAAACGGATGGAGAAGAGGGGCAAGAAGGCATAGCAGATACTATATGACAAGATACTGCTAGCAGTCACACCAAAAAAGATTTTCATGAAATCCGTAATCTTGCTGTAACGACTAATACTAGCGTTCAACCCCCAAAATCCAATCATCAATTGATAGAACAGGAAGGCCAAACTCGTATAGATAATGTAGTCAACAGGTGCTGGATTAATCAAGCCGTAGAATAAGATATAAGATACAATGATGGAAACCACCATACTCAAAATATCAAATATTCCCCAGAAAACCTGTTTTTGTTGTTTATTTAAAATTTCCACCAGATCAATCACATAATCTGTGAGTTTTTTATTCATAGAAATTTACTCCTCCTTAAAAGAGCCGAATAGTTATATTGTTATTATAACACTTTTTCTCTAGTTTACGATTTGCTACAATCTTTTAATTGCTTTTTCGTAACAGTTTCATAAAAATAAACTGTCGGACAAATCCGGGACAAAGGGCAACAATCATCTGAATGGCAACACTCTTGGCATATTCCATGTAAGAAATTTGCCCTCTCTTCAGCATGCGCTGACGAGCTTGACGATAGAGTTTGAGATAACGCAGTCCCCCACGACGCTCAAACATTCCTGCTCCAACACGAACCTTACACAAGATTTGATCCAGATTTCCAGTCTTGGCTCCTGCAGCAATCATATTGAGCCAGAGGAGGTCATCCTCCATATAAAGGCCATCCTCATAGTTACCTGCCTTGAGAACCATGTCCTTCTTGAACATGACAGTCATGTGGTTAAAGGCACTTCTCATCCTTTGATAAGCCACAATCTCTGCATGCTGAGTCGGAACACGACGGTAAGAAACAATCTCATCAGGATTGTCAATAAACTCTGCAATATGTCCACCTAATAGGTCGAGCTTGTCCTTCTCCATTAGCTGAACCTGTTTCTCAAAACGGTCTGGAACAGCTATATCATCCGTATCCATACGAGCGATGATATCGTACTGACACTGCAAAACACCCTGTCGAAGAGCCAGACCCAAACCTTGATTCTGCTCAAGAGGATAGCGTTTCACTGGAATATCAGACTCAGCTTCAACCTGGTCTAATACCTGATAGAGCTCAGGTGTCAAAGGCCCATCCTCAACCAGAACCAATTCGCTCGGTTTCAGGGTCTGATTTTGAACACTCTCAATAGCATCCTTTAAAAATGTCGGATTTTCCTTGATATAGACCGACATCAATACGCTGATTTTTTGCTTTTCAGACACAGTTTTTCTCCAATGTATAGATTTCCTTCCACTATTTTATCATAATTTTCAAGACTTTCCCATTTTTATCTTGAAAGCCCAAAACCTTACTTGACATTATAGGGAAAAAGCCTTAAAATAAGCTGTTATTAAAATCAGATAGAAGAGGTATTATATGAAAAAGCAATCACTCTTTTTTGTTCCAGGTATTATCCTGATTGGTGTTTCCTTACGGACTCCTTTTACTGTTTTACCCATTATTTTGGGAGATATTTCGCAAGGGTTGGGAGTAGAAGTTAGTTCGCTTGGTGTCTTGACCAGCCTTCCTCTCCTCATGTTTACCCTCTTCTCACTCTTTTCTACCCGACTGGCTCAGAAAATCGGCTTGGAGCATCTCTTCACCTATAGCCTTTTCTTCTTGACTATCGGTTCTCTGATTCGACTAATCAGTCTACCCCTCCTCTATCTAGGAACCTTGATGGTTGGGGCAAGTATCGCAGTCATTAATGTTCTGCTTCCTAGTCTTATCCAAGCCAATCAACCAAAGAAGATTGGTTTTCTGACCACCTTATATGTAACCTCTATGGGGATTGCGACGGCTCTGGCTTCCTATCTGGCTGTGCCTATTACACAAGCCAGTTCTTGGAAAGGACTTATCATCCTCCTCACCCTGCTCTGTCTAGCAACTTTTTTGGTCTGGTTGCCTAATCACCGCTATAATCACAGACTGGCTCCACAAACCAAACAAAAAAGCAAAGCAAAGGTCATGCATAATAAACAGGTCTGGGCAGTTATTGTCTTTGCAGGTTTTCAATCCTTGCTCTTTTACACTGCTATGACCTGGCTACCTACCATGGCTATCCATGCAGGCCTATCCAGTCACGAAGCTGGCTTGCTGACCTCTATCTTCTCTCTGATTAGCATTCCTTTTTCAATGACCATCCCAAGCCTGACAACCAGTTTATCTACTCGTAACCGTCAGCTCATGCTCACTCTGGTTTCACTAGCTGGTGTGGTCGGTATTTCCATGCTCTTTTTCCCAATCGGTAATTTCTTTTACTGGCTTGCCATCCATCTCCTCATCGGAACCGCAACCAGTGCCCTCTTCCCTTATCTCATGGTCAATTTTTCACTCAAGACAAGCGCTCCTGAAAAGACAGCCCAATTGTCCGGTCTATCTCAAACAGGAGGCTATATCCTAGCAGCCTTTGGACCAACCCTCTTTGGTTACAGTTTTGACCTTTTCCACTCTTGGGTACCAGCTGTAGCTGCCCTCTTACTCGTCGATATCCTGATGACTGTGGCCCTCTTTACAGTGGACAGAGCTGATAAAATCCTTTAATTTTGCTAAAATACTTCTCAGATATAAACAATAAATGTTGAAACAATTATATCGGTGATAGTGATGAACTGGAGAATTTCGCCCTTTGTAAAATAACTACCCGAGAATAATCAGGAGGTTGCCATGGCAATAGACGGAGTAAAGATTATAGACAGCGATGATGCTTACGATATTTATAACACCATAGTGGGAAGATATAAAAACGGCGAAAATATTGCTAAGATAATCGAAGATATTTTAAATGATGAAAATAATTTTTGTATAGATGATTTTTATACTGAGATTTATTGGACAGCCTTTGCCTACTCCTTGTGGAAGATTGGACATTTACCAGAAGACATAAAAAATAAAACTCTCAAAATCATCGAAAAAGGAGCGGATAAGTTCTGGCTTGAAATTGACATCAAAGCATTAAAACAAAGACAGAAAGCACTTGATAAACTAGCTATTCAGCTACAAAGTGTCAATCCGAAACCTCTTAAAGTTCCAAAGGCAAAAACAAAGAGGGAGCCGTACTTTAAGGTAGGAGATGTGCTTGTGGTTCAATTTGAAAATGAATACGGAGTCGGTTTTGTTTCAGATCTCGACCAAAGTCCGAGAAAAATAGAATATCACCTAGCCTTTACAAGGTTGCTACAAAAGAATAAGCCCACTATGACGGATTTTTTGAATAGCGAGATTGCTTGCAAGATGAATAATAGACAGTATGCTATTGATACTGACTGTTGGTTTAATCACAAGGATTTAGGGCTTTTACTAGATAAATTTGAGAAGATTGGTAAGGTCATATTAGAAGATTATGCTCTGTGGACTTTAGCACCTGCCTGCACCTTGGGTGATATCTATGAAGAAATCACAGCGACTAAGGGATCCCGAGGTCTTCGTTTTATGGAGACGTATAAATTGATAAAAGATTTGGAATAAATGAGGAAGATAAGGGTTTAGATGGGAAAGGAATCTGTTTCAAAGTATATCCTAGATTATACATCATGATTCTAGCTTATCTTTAAAATATAAATTTCTGTGAAATAGCTGTTGTTAGTTCCTCTAAACTTCTAGTTTTGCCTAGAAGTTTTTTTATATATAAAAATTTTACACATTTCTCTTGACAGGGCTTTTTTTAGATGTACAATGTATGTGTAGAAAAATTATATATAAAAATCTTACACATTAGAAAAGGAGGTTTCCCATGTACTTTCCAACATCCTCTGCCTTGATTGAATTTCTCATCTTGGCCGTACTGGAGCAGGGTGATTCTTATGGGTATGAGATTAGCCAGACCATTAAGCTTATCGCTAATATCAAAGAATCTACACTCTATCCTATCCTAAAAAAATTGGAAGGCAATAGCTTTCTGACAACCTATTCTAGAGAGTTCCAAGGTCGCATGCGCAAATACTACTCCTTGACAAATGGTGGTATAGAACAGCTCGTGACCCTGAAAGATGAATGGGCACTCTATACAGACACCATTAATGGCATCATAGAAGGGAGTATCCGCCATGACAAGAACTGAATACCTGACTCAGCTAGAACTCTATCTCAAAAAACTGCCTCAGGCTGACCAAATTGAAGCCATGGACTATTTCAGGGAACTCTTTGACGATGCTGGAGTCGAAGGAGAAGAAGAACTCATCGCTAGCTTGGGAACTCCTAAGGAAGCAGCTCACGAAGTTCTCTCCAATCTTCTCGATAAAAAAATCAATGAAGCACCTGCTCAAAAGAATAACCGACAAATTTTGCATATCGCCTTGTTAGCCCTCCTTGCAGCACCCATCGGTATTCCTCTGGGAATCGCCATCCTCGTGTCCCTGTTCGCAATCCTTGTGGCAGCCTTGACTGTCATCTTGGCTTTCTTTGCGGTTTCCATACTTGGTATCATCGGCGGATTCCTATTTTTAGTTGAAAGTTTCACTGTCTTAGCCCAAGCTAAATCAGCCTTTATCTTGATTTTTGGTGCTGGTTTACTGGCTATCGGTGCTTCTTCACTAGTCTTACTAGGTATTTCCTATGTAGCCCGCTTCTTCGGCCTACTCATTGTTCGCCTGGTGCAATTTGTTCTCAAAAAAGGAAAGAGAGGTGACCAGCATGCGTAAATTGACAAAAGGATTTCTCATTTTTGGTGTGGTGACTACCGTTATCGGCTTTATCTTGCTTTTTGTAGGTATCCAATCTGACGGGATTAAGAGCCTACTTTCCATGTCCAAGGAACCTGTCTATGATAGCCGTACGGAAGAGCTAACCTTTGGCAAGGAAGTCGAAAACCTAGAAATTACTCTCCACCAACACGCGCTGACCATCACAGACTCTTTCGATGATCAAATCCACATTTCTTACCATCCATCTCTTTCTGCTCACCATGATCTTATCACGAATCAGAACGATAAAACGCTGAGCCTCACTGATAAGAAACTGTCTGAAACTCCATTTCTCTCTTCTGGAATCGGCGGGATTCTCCATATCGCAAGCAGCTACTCTAGTCGTTTTGATGAAGTTATTCTCCAATTGCCAAAAGGAAGAAGCCTAAAAGGAATCAACATCTCAGCCAATCGCAGACAAACCACCATCATAAATGCTAGCCTTGAAAATGCGACCCTCAATACAAACAGCTATATCCTCCGAATTGAAGGAAGTCGTATCAAAAACAGTAAACTCACAACCCCTAATATCGTTAATATCTTTGATACAGACCTTACAGATAGTCAACTAGAGTCAACAGAGAAGCACTTCCACACTGAAAATATCCAAGTCCATGGTAAGGTTGAACTGACTGCCAAAAAGTATCTCAGAATCATCCTAGACCAGAAAGAGAACCAACGAATTAACTGGGACATCTCAAGTAACTATGGTTCTATCCACCAATTCACAAGAGAAGAGCCTGAATCAAGAGGTACGGAATTAAGCAACCCTTACAAAACTGAAAAAACCGAGGCCAAGGATCAACTCATTGCTAGAGCTGATAATGATATTGAGCTAATATCCATACCAAACAGACGTTGACAAAAGCGCTTACATTTGCTACTATGGAAGCATATTTATCTAACTAAAAAGGAGGTTCTACCATGAAACAAGAATGGTTTGAAAGTAATGATTTTGTAAAAACAACAAGCAAGAACAAGCCTGATGAACAAGCCCAAGATGTTGCAGACAAGGCTGAAGAAACGATAGCCGTTCTCGATACACCAATTGAAAAAAATACTCAAGTAGAGGAGGAAGTCTCTCAAGCTGAAGTCGAACTGGAAAGCCAGCAAGAAGAGAAAATCGAAGCTCCTGAAGACAGTGAAGCGAGAACAGAAATAGAAGAAAAGAAAGCATTAGATTCTACTGAAGAAGAGCAAGACCTTTCTAAAGAAACAGAAAAAGTCACTATAGCTGAAGAGAGTCAAGAAGCACTTCCTCAGCAAAAAACAACTACGAAAGAGCCACTTATTCTAAGTAAATCCTTAGAAAGTCCTTATATTCCCGACCAAGCTCCAAAATCTACGGATAAATGGAAAGAGCAAGTGCTTGATTTTTGGTCTTGGCTAGTGGAAGCTCTCAAATCTCCTACAAGCAGTCTTGAAACAAGTAGTAAGCATAGCTACACGGCCTTTATCTTGCTCATTCTGTTTTCTGCATCTTCCTTTTTCTTTAGTATCTACCACATCAAACATGCTTACTATGGACATATAGCAACTATGCATAATCACTTCCCTGAACAATTTGCTTCATTGAATCTCTTTTCGATTATCTCTATCCTAGTAGCAACAACACTCTTCTTCTTTTCATTCCTCTTGGGTAGTTTCGTCGTGAGACGATTTATCTACCAAGAAAAGGACTGGACGCTAGAAAAGGTTCTCCAACAATATAGTCAACTCTTGGCAATTCCAATCTTCCTCACTGCTATTGCTAGTTTCTTTGCCTTCTTTGATAGCCTACGATTTACAGCTCTCTTGTGTGTGATTAGCATTGGAATCATTCTACTTGCTAGCCTCCATATCATTACAAGACCAAGTCAAGCAAGTGAAACCGACTCCTTTTATCAGTTATTCTTGTCTGTCCTTGTGAACGGAGTGATTATCCTCCTCTTCTTTGTAGCTGAAGTGGCACTGATTGGAGATTACCTTCGTATATTGGCCTTTCTTTAAACTTTAATCCTGTCATCCATGGCAGGATTTTTCATATATCAAAAAGCAAGTCAATTGACCTGCTTCTACTTTACTCTTCTTGTGCTAATGTTTTAAAATCTTCTCCCAGGATGGGTTGTACTTCTAATTGATTGGCATCTAGTTGGTGGTAAGATGCTGATGGTAATGACTCTAGGAATTTTGCATAGTCTAGGCGGGCAATGGCTTCATAGTCTTCTGGTTTAGAGCCATCTCCTGTAATTTGAACCAAGTCAATCTCCCACTGCACTTCCTTATCCACCAATTGCTCAATATAGGCAGCAGGAACAAATGGTTCTCTCGACAATACTGTCTTGACTCCTTGAGCCAGATGGTAAACACCGTGAACTTGTCCTTCTCCATCCTGATAGAAGGAAACTCTTGCAAAGTAAGCATCTGTCTCTTGAATCGCACGCACACGCGCTTCAAACTGAGCCAAGCCATCTTCCTCTAAAAAGCTTTTCAAATCCTCATGACTAAAGAAAACAGGATTAAAAATTCCTTGGCAAATCGTAAAATGCGCTGCAGTGTCTGCCAGATGGACTTGAATACTTGCTTGGAAATAAGCTTCAAAATCAAAACCATCTAGTTCTTCAATCTCAGTTCCTGTGTAAGCAAGCAGAGCATCTAAAAATGACTTGATGATCTCCCAGTCTGTCTTCGTGAGTAGCTCAGGAAGATCGACACGGTAAGCCTTTTGACCATCAGCATAACTGACCTTAAATAGAAATTGTGATTGCCCCACTATCGCACACTCTATATACTCGAGACGATTAAGAGGCTGACGGAGATAGACAGCATCATAGCTATGTGACTCCAAACCATCTAGCAAGGCCAAGACGGACTTGGCAGTCAAAATTTCCTGTTCTCCTAAAATGCTCTGTTTATTTGGAATAAAAAATGTTTTCGTCATAACTGTACTCCTTTGAAATCGTTTACATATAGTATACCTTATTTTCTTGAAAGATACAGAAACAAACTTTAGATTTTTGAGTAAAAAGCATAGAAAAACAGCCCCTAAGGACTGTTTAATCTTATACAGTAGCTGCTTGATCCAAGCTTTCACCGATAGCGGCTAGACGCTCGACAACTTCAGCTTGTGTCAATTCATTTTCTGAAACATAGCGGTTACGTGGGTGAACACGGCACTCGTGTGAGCATCCACGAAGGTACTTGTCTTCATTTTCTTCTGATGTCAAGATACGACGGTTACAGAATGGATTTCCACAGTTGACATAACGTTCACATGGTGTTCCATCAAACCAGTCTTTTCCTACGATAGTTGGGTTGACATGGTTAACATCTACGGCAATACGCTCGTCAAAGACGTACATTTTTCCATCCCAAAGCTCACCTTGGACTTCTGGGTCTTTACCGTAAGTTGCGATTCCACCGTGCAATTGGCCGACATCTTTGTAACCTTCACGGACCATCCAGCCTGAGAATTTCTCACAGCGAACCCCACCTGTACAGTAAACCACGACACGCTTGTCCATGAATTTTTCCTTATTGTCACGGACCCATTGTGGCAACTCACGGAAGTTACGGATATCTGGGCGGATAGCCCCACGGAAATGTCCTAGGTCGTACTCATAATCGTTACGTGTGTCAAGGACAACGGTATCTTCGTCAAGAAGGGCTTCTTTGAACTCTTTTGGAGACAAGTAAGCACCTGTTGTTTCAAGTGGGTTGATGTCGTTGTCAAAGTCGTTGTCTTCCAAACCAAGGTGGACAATCTCTTTCTTGTAACGAACAAACATCTTCTTGAAGGCTTGTTCATTTTCTTCGTCAATCTTGAACCAGAGGTCTTCCATGCCTGGGAGGCTGTGAACGTAGTCCATGTATTTTTGAGTTGTTTCATAATCCCCTGAAACTGTTCCGTTAATTCCCTCGTCAGCGACTAGGATACGGCCTTTAAGGCCGATTGATTTACAGAAAGCCAAGTGGTCTGCAGCAAATTGCTCTGCATTTTCAATTGGAGTGTAAAGGTAGTAAAGTAAGACACGAATATCTTTTGCCATAAGATTTGTTCTCTTTTCTATTCTTAAATTTTCAGAATTTTTCATCTAACTATACTAGTATACCTGCTTGAGAAAGCGAATGCAATTTATTTGACTGGAAATTGTAGAAAGGTACTTATCCCTGCACTTCATCAGTAACCATAGCGAATAGCAGATAATTCTCTCAATTTTTTGATCTGCCTAGCTTGACTTTCTGACAAACTTAGCTTGTTATCAATCAATACGCGCGCAAGGTCAACGTTCATTTGACTCAAAATAAATGGAGTAGAGGTCCCATCGTCCTCTAATCGTCTTTTATAACTCACTAACAGATTTTTCAAGGGTGTCAGTTGAGGCATATCCTTTATACCTTCCAGTAGGTGATCTATGATAGTTACGGCTTCACAACGTCTTTCACTGCCTCCGGCAAACCATTTTAATGGTGTCATTCTTATTTTCCTCCTTAAATTGAAAAGCTATCATTCCTAACTCTCGTACCAATATTTTACCCAAACACCCTCTGTAAAAAAGTCAGCAAAAATGGTAATGTCGCGAAAATATTATTAATCACATGCACCGCATAGGATGGATAAATGCTCTTGGTATAGCGGGTCAAACTAGCAAAGATGATGCCAGATGTTGCAAAGACGAAGATATCTAACAAACTAGGCAGGCTTGAAAAATGAGGAAGAGCAAATAAAATTGACGGAAGAAGCAAATCAAGGCCAAATCTCGAATGCTTAAAAAAGGCGTGTTGCAGTAATCCTCTATAGATTAGCTCTTCCATAAGTGGAGTCAGAAAGAACAAAGTTATATAGATACCTAGCTCAGCAAAGTTGGTCCCACTATAACCGATCAATACAGCCCAACCTTCAGCAGTTGACTGAACATGTTTAGCTGTCTGAACGTTAAAAGAGATCTGGAGCACTACCACTAATACTGTCAAAATCGAATACCAAAGCCATTTTTTTCTTGGAATGTGAAAGAGATAACCATGACCTGTCTTAACCAGAATCCAAATCATGACTCCGCTAAATAGCAAACTCAAGAGATTTTGAATCCAGACGAAATTGCCAATCTGGGAAGAAAATTGCCAATAATTTTGAACAATAAGCGTCAGCTGAGAAAGACCAAATACGAAAAATAGGTAAGAGAAAACTGCACTTATTTTGAATAAAAGTTGATACTTCTTCATATGAACACTCCTTTGTAAACTCGAGACATCTCTAATATAAGCTATATTTTCCTAAATCCTTACTCCAAATCCTAAATAGTACTTGAGATTTCCTGAATGGTTAAATAGTGATAAGAAAAACATATATATCTATGCTCACGTTTCAAAAAATCACTGCCTCCCCCAGATAAGCCTGAGGAAAACAGTGATTCAATTTTTAGGAATTAGGAATGAATACACGAAATCAATTGATCTTATGATTTTTTGTTTTTCAAGAATTCATCGTATTGTTTTTGCATTTCGTTCAATACTTTATCGTAAGCACCTTCAGATTTCAATTTTTCCATCAATTCTGGAATAGCTTTATCTGGGTCTACAGTACCAGTGTTAATAGCTGTATCGAATTGTTGCATTGTGTTAGAGATTGCTGAGATTTCAGATTTCACATTGTCAGTGTTAAAGATGAATCCAAGTGCTGGAGATTCTTTAGCTTCTGCCAATTGTTTCTTAGAATCTTCGATTTGTTGGTCTGTAACGTTTTCGTTGATGTAAAGGATCCAGTTGTTACCAGTGTTCCATCCACCCATGTGAGTGTTTCCTTTGTAGCCATCAAGGACTTTAACACGATTTTCTTTACCTTCAATTTTTTCCCAGTTCTTGCCTTCTGGACCGTAAACAAGACCGTTCAAGAGTTCTGGGTTAGTGTTCAAGAGGTTCAACACTTCCATTGATTTTTCTTTGTTCTTAGAGTTGTTTGAGATTACAAAGTTAGCAACTTGTGTTGTTTGGTTTTTCTTGATGAAGTTAGTGATTGGTTTGATTTGGATGTCTTTGTTTGCAACACGTGAAAGCAAGCTGTTACCATAGTCAGCTGGTCCTACTGTTTCTTCACGAACGAACCAAGTATCTTGTTGAAGGTCAAATGAAGTATCGCTTGTTGCTACGTCTTTTGGAATGTATCCAGCTTCATAGAATTTGTGAAGAGTCTTCAAGTGTTCTTTGAAGCGAGGTACTTCGTAACGGTTTACGATCTTAGTAGTGTCCCCTTCAAGGTCGATAACGAATGGAAGTCCATTTGGAACTGGGTAGTCAAAGTTATCAGATGGGATGAAGTTCTTAGTAACCGCAAATGGCACTACATCTGGAGCTTTTTCTTTGATTTGTTTCAAGACTGGTTCAAGTGTTTCATATGAAGTGACACCTGAAATATCGATACCGTATTTAGCAAGAAGAGTTCCGTTGAAAGCGAAGTTTTGAGATGATGCAACGTTGGCTGCAACTGGAACTGCGTAAATTTTACCGTTAATGCTGTTACCTTTGATGTAAGCTGGGTCAAGTGCTTTATAAAGCTCTGCCCCTTCTTTCTTATACAAGTCAGTCAAGTCAGCATAGGCACCTTTTTGAGCATTTACAACATAGTTAGATGCAAAGGCGATATCGTAGTTTTCACCAGATGATGTGATAACTGACATTTTCTTATCATAGTCACCCCATCCAAGATATTGGATATCCAATTTAGCACCAACTTTTTCACCGATGATTTTGTTGGCATTTTCTAGCAATTCATCTAAGTTATCTGGTTTGTCACCGATTTGGTACATTTTGATAACAGTTTTTTCACCTGAAGCTGAGTCAGCAGCTTTCTTGTTACCTGAAAGGTTTCCACAAGCAGCGAGACCAGCAGCCAAAGCGACTACGCTAGCAGATGCAAAAGCATATTTTTTCCAGTTTTTCATGACAAAAACTCCTTTTTTTATTTTTAAACTTATAAACAATGTAATGATCTTAACTTCACGCAAGGGAAGTTTGGAAATGAGAAATGATTTTTCTCGACAAGCGCTATTCTTTCACACCACCGATAGTCAAACCTTTTACAAAGTAGCGTTGGAAGAATGGATACAGAATCGCGATTGGAAGGGTTGCGACCACAACCATGGCCATACGACCTGTTTCTTTTGGAAGAGCAACTCCCAGTTGACCAGATAGACCGACTGCTTTGGCGATGTAATCCATATTTTGCTGGATTTGCATGAGCAAATATTGCAATGGATACAAGTTGTCACTCTTGATGTAAAGAAGGGCGTTGAACCAGTCATTCCAGAAACCAAGAGCTGTCAAAAGCGTGATGGTTGCGATACCTGGTAATGACAATGGCAAACAGATTTGGAAGAAAATCCGGGCCTCACTAGCACCATCGATACGAGCGGATTCTAGAATGGCTTCTGGAATGGTCTTCTTGAAGAAGGAACGCATCAAGATGATGTTAAATGGTGAGAGAAGCATTGGAACAATCAAGGCCCAAACTGTATCACCAAGTTGAAGTAAACGAGTTACCACGATATAGCCCGGTACCAAACCCGCGTTAAACAACATACTAAGAAGGGCAAAAATCGTAAAGAATCTGCGATACTTAAAGGTTGTCCGTGAAATAGCGTAGGCATAAGTTGTTGTGATAAAAACGTTTGTGATAGTCCCCACCACTGTTACAAAGACTGAGATGAAGAGGGCTTGGAGAATTTTATCCTTAAATTGTGCCAAGAACTCAAAACCGTCTAATCCAAATTGGGATGGGAAGAAGCTATATCCATTTTGGAGGATACTCTTTTCATCTGTCACAGAGATAACAATAACGAATACAAAGGGTAGGATACAAGAGAGGGCAACCAAACCAGAAATGGTACTAAAGAAGATATCTGCTTTCTTACTGAAGGAGTGAATGCCGACATTATCAATTTTTTCTTTTTTAATTTTCTTTTCTGCCATATTCTCCTCCTTTCTAGAACAAGGCTGAGTTTGGATCAACTCGTCTTGCAAGTAAGTTTGATAGGATAACCAGAATCAAGCCGACAACTGATTGGTAGAGACCTGCTGCTGAAGCCATCCCGATATCCGCTGTCTGAGTCAAACCGTTATAAACATATACATCCAAGACGTTGGTTACGTTATAAAGCTGACCAGCATTGTGGGGGATTTGGTAGAAGAGACCAAAGTCTGCACGGAAGATGTTTCCGACTGCAAGGATGGTCAATACAGTTACCAATGGTGTCAACTGCGGAATGGTTACATTGCGAATTCGTTGCCATTTGCTAGCCCCGTCCACTGTTGCTGCTTCGTAGTAGGTTGGATCAATTCCCATGATTGTTGCATAGTACATGACACTGCTATATCCAAAGCCTTTCCAAATACCTAGGAAAAGTAGGAGATATGGCCAGATACCCAAATCAGCGTAGAAATTGATTTCCTTCATTCCAATAGATTCTAGGAAATGGTTGAACACCCCTTTATCAATGTTTAGGAAGGCATCTGTAAAGAAACTGATGATAACCCAAGACAAGAAGTAAGGGAACAACATAGAAGTTTGGAAGATCTTAACCATTCTCTTAGAACGGAGTTCACTTAAGATGATGGCAATCCCTACTGATACAATCAAACCGATAAAGATAAAGCCTAGATTGTAGAGGACAGTATTTCGTGTGATAATAAAGGCGTCTTTTGAACTAAACAAGAATCTGAAATTATCGAGTCCGACCCATTTACTATTCACGATACTATCTATAAATCCATTACTGGTCATGTGGTAGTCTTTAAAGGCAACCACGTTCCCAAATACTGGAATGTAGAAGAATAGAATCAACCAGAGTGCCCCTGGCAAAACCATCAAGAGAAAGATCCAGTTGTCTCTCAAGGTTTTTGAAAACTTATTCATAATTTCCTCCCTTTTTTATTTTGATATCCATCTAAAAATTCCTTTTTAGACTTTTGATAACGATTACATTATTAGTATACTCCTATTTGAAGGTTAGGTTAAACTACTAATTATAGAAAAAACTCCACAAATTATTTTATGTGGAGTACTTTTTTAAGAAAGGGATGTTTCACGAGAAACACTCTGCCCAATGCAAGGTGTTCTTGTTTTTTATGTCGTGTAAATCGTTGAAGCTGTCGCAATAGTATGCCACTGGTTGGCTGTTGTGGCTGCGAAGTCCTTATCTGTGTAAAAGTCAGTAAATGGCAGGATTTCCACTTCTAGCTCATCGATACGGTCCAGCTGACCTGCCAGATAAGCCTCGATGCGACTTTCTGCGCGTTTGATGCGTTGCAAGAGTCCGCCCATACGGATATCGACCGTATCCAAACCAAAGACCTTGTTTTCTTTCAGCCATTGGTGGCTAAAGAGGGCATGGAAGTCTTCAATTTGGCTTCTGAGTTCTGGTAATTCTTGTCTTGCGATTTCTTGCAGGCTTTCCTTATCGTTTACTTGATAGGCCTGACGAATGCGTCGTCCCACATCCACTTTGCTACTTAAAATCTGGTTCAACTGGGCCTGAGTTTCAAAGAGGTAGGCATAGTTGCCAGCTTTTTCTTTAATGTTAGCAAGCGTCTCAGCAGCCTGAGCGAAGTGCGGTTTGTCCTGTTCAGGTGTCATGTGTCGGTCAAGGATCGGACAGAGAACATCCTGATAAAAGACATAGCGGTTGGGATTGATGCCACTGAGATTGCCTGGCAAGTCTGGCAAGAGGTTGGCAAGGTCAATCTGCATAAAATCTTCAACCGATAGACCTGTATTGGTCTGGAAATGAGCAGACAGTCGGTCTAGGTCATTGCGATAGCTGAGTTCTGCCCAGATTTGCAAACTTGGTAGGATAGAAAACTGAGCGGTCTCACCACCATTGTCCCCCCAACCCGTCACGATGACTTCTTTGATGTCATTGGCACGACAGGCTTTATTGGCTTCAAGAGCGATGAGACGGCTGAAATGGTTGTTGGGTGTGAAACCAATCCACTTCCAAGCACCCCCCGCAAAGGCAAGGTCATGACTAATCTTGTGGTGGTTACTAAAGTTACGGTTGTATTTTTCCTCGCTATCCTGATAATAGTCCCAGTAAACCAAAGTCACTCGGTCTTTGAGACGGTCTAGGTAGACACGAGTTTCTTCTGGAATTTCCACATCACGGTCGTACTGGCCATCTGCTGACATAAGTTTAAAGAACATATCGCTCCACATCTGGCAGTGGAAACCATATTTGTCAGCAATATCTAGCACGCGCTCCAAGTGTTGGCACATGAGGAGACTACGATCCACAACACCGTTCAGAATCAAGTAGCGTCCCAAACCAACCAAGTGGGCTTCGTCCATCCCAATATTGACCTTGCGAGTCTTCAGTTTAGATAGGGTAGCAAACATGCCATCAATCAGGTCATAAACCTTTTCTTCGCCGATGAGAAGAATATCCTCCACATCACGGAGCTCCTGGACTTCTTTGACACCCCATTTGACAAAGGCTGACAAGTGGGCCAAGGTCTGGATGCAGGGCACAAAGGTCATGTCAAACTGCTGGGCATAGGCTTCAATTTCCTGCAACTCCTCAGCGGAGTAGGCTCCACGGAAATAGCCAAAGTAAGGCTGCCCTTCAATTTGGTAGGTGTCTTCCATGTAGAGCTCAAAGGTTGAGTAGCCCATGAGAGCCAAGACCTCAATCATCTGCTTGGCAGCAGCCACATTCAGCACCGCATTGCGCGAACAGTCAGCCATGTAGGCTAAATCTTCATAAGCCGCCTTCTCTTCAATCTCTACTTTATCACCTTCTACTAGAGCTGTTGCCAACAAGGACAAGGCACGATAAAGTTGGTGGGGTTTGCGGTAGGTCAATTGATAGTGGCCACCCTCACCCTTGATAGAGATAGAAGCTTGGTCAGATTGAGCGATAGCTACCTCTACCTCTGGTAGCGGAATGTGCTTTATCAGCAAGTCAATTGCCTGAGTTTGTTTGGAACTAAGTCCTGTAAATCTTACCATTGATTTTCCTCCTGTAGCCAGTTGACAAGGGCTCCGTAGAGATTGGCATCTGCATGATAGGTGCAAGCTTGGATAACTGGTGCGACCGTGTATTCTTCGTAGGTATCGACAAAGTTATCAACAGCCTTCTTGACACCTTGAATAAAATCTGGATTTTGACTGATAGAGCCTCCCAGACTGATGACATCTGGGTCGATGAGATATTGGATATTGAGCAAGCCTTGCGCCAGATTGCGGTTCATGCGCTCAATGGCTTCTTGACAAAGGGCATTTCCTGCTTCGGCCTCTTGGTAAATCTTGCGACCGTCCCAATCAGTCTGACCAGATTTTTCAATCACGTAGCGTACCATATTCCCAGTTGACGCTAGTTGCGACCAGTTGTTGAGCTTTTCAGCAGGGGCAAGGGTGGTCATGTAGCCAAATTCTCCACCCAGGCCGTGGCGACCTCGATGAAGTCTACCATTGATAATCATGGCTCCGCCAATCCCTGTCCCAATCACGACACAGGCTGCATTTTCAATCTCTGGATGTGCTAGTAATTCACTGAGTCCAACACAGTTGGCATCATTTTCTAGATGGACAGGTAGCTGATGATGAGCAAGCGCCTCATACCAAGAAAATCCGTGGATGTAGGGCACGGCACTGAAACCATCAATCACACCTGTTTCTTGATTGACCGCGCCTGGAACGCTCAAAGCAATCCCACTGTAATCCTGCTCTGACAAGCGCTGGTCTAACCAAGCTAGTAAATCCTCCAAACTTTCAGGCGTTGGAATGCTTGTCTTATTCAGTATTTTCCCATCAGGAGTCAGACTGGCAAACTTAATCCCAGTCCCTCCGATATCAATCGTTGCAATGGTCATTGTTTTTACCATAAAAGGGGCGAATCAGCAGTTAGTTCTTACTTTTTCGCCCCTCCTTTCTCTTTATGTTTACTTTTTGAAATTAAATTTCTTCTTTTTTGATAAATTCTGTACGAATCTCTTGTGGTGAAATGAGGCCTCTATGAACGGGGTATGGTCGTTCAAGTAGGTCAAGGAAGAGATGTTGACTTTCCGGTACACGCACATTTTCACTACACATATTGTAGTAACGAAGCACATAGCCTTCTCCATTTTCAGCTACCTTAAAGGCTGTTGGACAGATTTGCGGTATGCTGAGAACAAAATGGTTCAAGAGGCTACCAGTCGCAGCCACGCTTCCTTCTTGTTTAGCAATCTGAAGGCTAGTAAATGGTGTCTGCAAGGCTTTAGCACGACGATAGGCTGAGAAGCGTTCTTGAGCTTGGTGGCATTCAAGCGCAAACTCGACTTCAAACTCACGCAAGCATTGAGCTTCTGGTGTTGGGAAGTAACCCCAGTCACCTAGCTCACCTGATGCACGCAAAATAGTCACTGCAATAGTGTCGTCTCCAAGGATTTCGTATTCATTCAATCCCTTATTGGCTACCGTCACTCCTTTTTCATCGTCATACAGACTAACAAAGGCTTGTTGGTGTTGAGGATTTTCAGGATTTTCCCATGAAGCTGCTGGTTTGTTTGGTCGTGTCACCACCTCATAGATGCTTTCAGAATCATTGCTTGGACGCGTGTTATGAGTCTTGACCAAGAGACGGATACGGTGGTCTTTGGCAGTGTTAGTAAAGCGAGTCTTGCAACGGATTTGTGGGTTGTCAACAAAGACAGTCAACTCAGTTTCCAGAGGAATGCTTGTCAATTCTTCTGAACGTCCCGCCTCACGCTTCATAAACTCGATGATACCTTTTTGCTCTTCTTCTAGCTTTTCATCGGCACTGACAGGCACGGTCAATTCATGTTTGAGCAAAATCTTAGCGTAGCGAGCTGTGTTTTCCAAGACTTCGTAGCCCTTAAGCTCTGCATAGATTGGCTCTGTTCCTTTTGGTTGGAAATAGATATACTCATTTCCAATGTCCCCACGGTCTTCGAAGCGGATAAAGTCTTCATAGGCTTCGTGAGTTGTCTTGTCATAGACTGTGATGTTGTCATCCACACTCACCGTTACAAATGGTGTATCAATCACTCCGTTTTGGTAAATACCATCGCGGTGTTCTTGTTCTCCTTCCAGCAATTGGAAGGTTGTCCAAGAAAGCGGCGCTAGGTGAACTGGAATGGTCACGCGCACTTGTCGGGCGATACGAGCTTGGCGGAACTTGTCTTTTGGTAAATCGTACTCAAAATTAGCTCCGAGGTCTTCAATTTTAGCCTCTACAGGACGCCCATCCAAGTCCTCCACATGGTAACTTGGCAAGGTAAGAGCAGCCATCTTCTTGTAGCCTTCTGTTGGATGCAATTCCTTGAAATCACAAGTCGCAACATCAATCACTGTGCTGACAGTATCGACCTTATCATGCAAGCCTGTATTAATGACAGTAAAGAGATAGTCACTTTGAGCTTTAGCTGTAGCGATTTTACCCTTCCACTCGTTGAGCAGGTTGCTCTTAACAAAGTTTCCGACTTGATTAACCTTGGCAAAACGAGTTTCCATTTCGCGGTGAACTTCGTCCACGCTACAGCCACAGATACTATCATGCGGCGCATTTTGCAAAAGAGTTTTCCAAGCATAGGTCAACTGGTCCTTGTGGTTATGACCACCAGTGATGATAGTTAGTGGCTCCACTACTTGCTCTAGGAGGTTGCTATTTTCTTGGAAGGATTGTTTGAGATAAATACGAGATGAAGAAGTGTTGGCAAGTGTATACCAGCCGTCTGTTTCCTGACTGGTCAACTCACCTGTAACCGTTGATAACTGCTCTGGTAGGGCACTTTCCACAGCTTGGACATATTCATCAAAAGAACTGTGAACAAAGGTCACATCTGGGAAGAGTTCATTTGCCACACGAATGGCTTCACTCAGATTTTTCTGTACAGGCTGGTGGTCACAGCCGTTCATCATCAACCATTGGTTAGTCGAAGCGTAGGCACGCACATCTGACAATTTTTGTTTCCAGAAGGTCAAGGCCTCTTCTTTATCAACTGGGATTTCATTCCCGTTACTGTACCAGTTGGCAAAGAGGATACCGAGGACACGACTTCCGTCCGCACCCTGCCAGTACATTTCTGAAAACTGGGAAGTAAACTGCTCATCTTCGAGGACTTGGTTATCAAATCCAATCGGCTTCACACCACGACCAAAGGCTGCCACGTGAATGCCTGATTTTTGAAGAATTTGAGGCGCTTGTCCCATATTTCCAAAGGTATCTGGGAAGTAACCAACCTGAGTTGATTTGCCCCATTTTGCACATTCTGCTTGACCAATCAAGGTATTGCGGACATTGGCTTCACTTGAAATCAAGTAATCATCCTGCAAGATGTAAAAGGGACCAATTTTAAGTTTGCCTTGGTCGATGTAGCGCTGAACTTTGTCGCGATTTTCAGGGCGAATCTCCAAGTAGTCATCAAGGACAATGGTTTGACCATCCAAGTGGAAGCTCTTGAACTCAGGGTCATTTTCAAAGAGATCAAAGAGATTGTCAAATAATTCCACCAACTGCATACGGTGGCTTTCAAAAGGCAAGTACCACTCACGGTCCCAGTGACTATGTGAGATAATATGTACGACAACATTTTCCATGAAGTAAAACCTCATTCTAAATTTAAATTTTTATTGTTAACGTTTTAAATGTAAATTTGTGATTCTGACAAGAATCAGTGAAGCTAAAGTGAACTCCTTAGCGAATATCCAAGTAATCCAAGACTAACTCACAGAACATCATGTTGGCCCAAGAGAACCATTCACGAGAGTAGAGCGTTGGGTCGTCCACGTGGAAGCTTTCGTGCATGACACCCGTCCCCCCATCGCAAGCAACTAGCTGATCCAGCAAGAATTTCTTCTCTGCTTTATCTGTCGTTGTCAAGCCTTGGATAGACAGAGCGATTGGCCAGATATAGCGATAGAAGGTATGAGAACTTCCGAGACCGCTAGCGTATTCTCCTTGGTAGAAGTATGGATTTTCAGGGCTCAGAATGGTACGACGAGTTGCTTGATACACTTCATCATCGACCGAACAGTAACCCAGATAAGGTGCTGCCAGCAGACTTGGTACGTTTGGATCATCCATGATGCTAGCATTTCCCAAACCGTCTACTTCAAAGGCATAAATCTTTTCGCCCTTGCTGTTGCTTGTGTAGGCGTAGTTTTCAATTCCTTCTTGGATTTCATCCTGGAGACGCTTAGCGTCTGTGATAACACTCTCGCTATCAGCTAGATTCAATTCTGTAAAGATCTCTTGCACATAACCCAAGACTACTACAGCAAACATATTTGACGGAATCAAGTAACTATACTGACAGCAGTCATCACTCGGACGAAAGGCTGACCAAGTCATACCTGTCACTGCAAAATCAGGTCCAAAGCCATCATTTACCAAGGTGTCTTCCTTACGATCGGTATCACGAACAAAACGATAAGGAGAGTTCTTGTGGTCTTGTTCTACCTTCCACAGATGAAGAATTTCCTTTGTCGCTGCGACAAAAGTCTCATCAAACTGGCTAGTCTCGCCAGTCTCTTTCCAGAGGAGATAAGCCAACTGCAAAGGATAGCAAAGCGAGTCCACCTCATACTTGCGTTCCCAAATCCAGCCGTTAAGGTCTGTGTGGTCAGTCTCATGGTGACCCTTCCAGTTTTCCTCAATGTTAAAGGAGTTAGCATAGGGATCCTTAAGTACCAAGGCCATCTGACGTTTGACCAAACCTGCAATGGTCTGACGCAGGAGGGCATCTCTTTTAGCCACATGCAGGTAGGGTCTGAGTTGGGCTGTCGAATCCCGAAGCCACATAGCAGGAATATCCCCAGTCAAGACAAAAGTTGAACCATCTTCTAGAATTGCAACCGTATTGTCCAAGGTGTCTGTATAGCAACGCTCGAAAACATCCACCCACTCTGGATGGTCCTTAGCCCGCTCTGCCACTTCATCTAGCCATTCTCTAACAATTTCTTTTGAATAAATCATCGTGCAGTATCCTCTTTCAAACAAGTTTCATTTTCAGTATATAGCTTTTGAGACAGAAAATACATACACAAATGATAGTCATTTTTCTACAAAATAGTTATCTTTGAAACTCCTTCTCTAAAGGTTATCTTTTTCTGATATAATGTAGAAAAACAGCTAAAGGAAAGACTATGAAACCACTACTTGAAACCATCGATACCCGCTTTGGAACTGCCAGCAAGCATGCCTTTTCTCGGGGAAATACCCTGCCATACACAGGCGTGCCTTTTGGGATGAATTACTTTGTACCCCAGACCAGTAACCAGGAAGGATCTTGGTTTTTCGATCCGCATCTGCCTATCTTTCAGGGGATTCGATTAACCCACCAGCCCAGCCCTTGGATTGGCGACTACTCTTGGCTCCTCCTGACACCTGTCACAGGCCAGATTAGTGGAGACAGTCTCTTTCACCGCCAGTCTTCTTATGATATGGATAAGGCCTCTTTCCAACCTCATTATCTGAATATTTTCTCCCTGCGCTATCAGATTGAAAGCCAGCTTACACCGACTTGCTACGGTGCTTCTATTCGTTTGGAGCAAAAGCAAGGCAAAGCCCTCTCCCTCTACCTTCACGTAGCAGATAAGCTGACCGTGGAACAAGTAGATAAGCGAACTCTTGCCCTGCGACAAGAAGGGAAAACTGAAACCAACAAAAATCCACTAACGATGTTCACTACCTTGCAAATGAATACAGATATTCTTGCTATCAGCCAAGAAGGCGAAGACTGGCGAATCGACTTAGCAAGTAGCCATGCTGAAATTCAGCTAGGAACTTCTTTCATCTCTCCTTCTCAAGCACTGCTTAATCTACCTCAACAAGACTTCGATAATTGCAAAGCAAGTGCACAAAAAGATTGGGGAAATCTCCTCCATCGTTTTGACATTATAGAGACAGGAGAAGCTGACCGAACCTTCTTTGATCACTGTCTCTACAGACTCTTCCTCTTTCCTCAGACTTTTTATGAGGTTGATGAATCAGGACAAGTCATCCACATGGATCTGGCTACTGGAACTGTCAAGTCTGGTGTCCTCTTCAACAACAATGGTTTCTGGGATACCTTCCGAACCACCTTCCCCCTCTTTGCCCTTATCATACCGGAACACTACCACCGCTTTTTAGAAGGATTTCTCAATAACTACCGCGATACTGGTTTCCTTCCAAAATGGCTGGCTCCAGATGAACGGGGTATGATGCCAGGTACACTTTTAGACGGTATTATCGCAGATAGCGCCTGCAAGGACATGGCCCCCGACCTAGAAGAAGAACTCCTCCAAGCCATGCTTGAAACAGCCAGCAAGGCCGACCCTCTCGGCATCAATGGTCGTCACGGACTAGTCCAATACCAAGAACTAGGCTACCTCTCTACCGACCACCACGAAAGCGTCAGCCACACCCTAGACTATGCCTATAGTGACTTTTGTATCGCTAGCTGTGCTGAAAAACTAGGGAAAATAGAAATCGCTGAAACCTACAAGGCCGCATCACAAAATTACCGCCATCTATTTGACGCTGAGACAGGTTACATGCGAGCGCTTGATAGTCAAGGCAACTTCCGTCCTGACTTCTCTCCTTATAGTTGGGGACGCGACTATGCCGAATGCTCTCCCATCCAAGCAACTTTAGGCGTCCTCCACGATATCCCAGGCTTGATCCAGCTTATGGGTGGAAAAGAAGCCTTTAGCAACTATCTTTTAAAAGCCTGTCAGGAGGCTCCCCTCTTTGAGACAACAGGCTATGGTTACGAGATTCACGAAATGAGCGAGATGGCTACTGCTCCTTTTGGACAACTCGCCATTTCCAACCAGCCAAGCTTCCACATTCCTTATCTCTTCCGTTACAGCGATTACCCTGACTACACTGCTCTTCTCATCAAGACGCTCCGTCAGAAAGCTTTTCACCCAAGTTGGGAAGCCTATCCTGGCGATGAAGACAATGGCAGTCTCTCAGCCTGGTACATTTGGTCGTCTCTCGGATTTTATCCGACCTGTCCAGGCAAACCAATCTATGATCTCGGAATCCCTCTCTTTGACCACCTCCGTATCTACCTTGCTAAAGAAGGTAAATGGCTGGATATCTATACTAAACAAAACCACAGCCATTTCAATTTTGTAAAAGAATGCCGACTGGATAAAACACTCATATCAACTATTCAACACCAAAACCTCTTAAAAGCTGAACAACTAACCTTCACCCTCAGCTGGTTACCAAGTCACTAGCTAGTAGACAAAAGAACCTTTGTATCGTGCAAAGGCTCTTTTATTTTATGAAACTTGTACTTGAGCTTGATCAACCAGTTGTCCATCCACAGTTAGATTTAGATAGAAATCCAAGGTCTTATCAGCAGCAAAATACAGGGTTGGTAGGCACAAATCTTTTTTGCTTTCCCCTGCTTGGAATTGAAGGAATTGAATCTCGTCCTGATAGGCGACACCATGGACACCTGTCCCCGGTTGAATCGAAATCTTAGCCTCTAAAGAGGAGCTACTTTCGCTACGTTCAATCCTAAAATGAAGAGTCTCTCCCTTTGTCACAGCTAGACTTTTTTCTGCAAATGCCAGTCCCTGAACAACTTCTGTTTTTGATAAGCTAGGAGTTTTATAGAGGGAAATCTTGGTCAATACAGGCATAGATTGTGCCTCTGTAATTATCACGCGCACCTTCTGTGCCTCTACTAGCGGACCTCGCAAGAGACGCTTATGACCAACTGTGAAGCCCGTACCAAATTCCTGCCAGACGCCATCCACCTCTACTTGCACATGAAAAGCAGCGATTCGTTGCCCTAGCTTCAAATCTTCTCTTAACTCAATTACATCAAAAATTTTAGGTGACCCTAACTCAAGTTCTAACTGGATTGGCAAGCCTACGTCGCTTGCCCAAGAGCTAGTCTCAAGGCCGTCTGTCAAATGGCGACAAGCAAAGTCTGCGGAAAGAGCTGGACCAGATACCTCAGCTCCCAGAGCCAAATCTTCTTTATAGAGCTCATTGCGATAGGCCGCAAATTCATAGAGGCGTTCAATATCCTTTGCATCAAATAGCCCAGCTTGATTCGGCGGAATATTGAGCAAGAGTGGAGTTCCCCGACCCACCGAGTGAAAATAGATTTCGACCAACTCCTCAAGAGACTTAGGATCCTGGTCTTCATGGTAAAACCAACCTGACCGGATGGAAACATTTGCCTCTCCGATTGAAAAAATAGTGCCCGAGGGATCTCCGTGCTGAAGATAGTCCAGCTCTGCTTCTGTTCCTAGTTTGTCAGGATTCACCTTTTGCCATAGGGGATCACCTGCATACCCTCGTTCATTGCCAATCCAGCGGATACTAGTGCCTTCTGTTGAAAAAATCAAGCAATCTCCCTGCAGGTCACGAATGGTTTCAAACCATTTTTCAAATTCATAATTGACCTTTTGAGCGCCCTCTCCTCTGGCACCATCCATCCAGACCTCAGCGAATTTCCCTCCATTGCCATAGGCAGGATTTGATAAGATTTCCTTCAGCTGAGCCAGATAATAGGCATTGTAGTCCGCTTCTCGGTCCACATGATAGAGTGGGCTGTGGGCATCCCACGGTGACAGGTAGACCCCCATATCCATATCAAATTCTGTAGCAGCTTGGGATACTTCAAGGAGCAAGTCCCCCTCTCCACTCCTCCAAGGACTGCTCTTGACCGAATAATCTGTATGAGCCGTCGGATAGAGGACAAAGCCATCGTGGTGCTTAACCACCAAAATCAACTTTTTGAAGCCCGTTTCCTTGAGCACGCGAACCCACTCACGTGCGTCTAACTGTGTCGGGTTAAAGCGTTCAGGATCCTCCTGACCTGTCCCCCATTCCTGGTCATAAAAGGTATTGGGTCCAAAATGGATAAAGGCTGCTAGTTCATCCTCTAGATAAGCTAACTGGACCTGACTAGGCAAAGGTCCATGCGGTTTTATTTCTCTTACCATACTACTTCCTATCTACATTTTTCTTTACTTTTTTTGCATACACTTGCAATTCTGTTAACGCTAGTGGATTTACCAAGTTTTCAAATCGAAGACGAACAGCATAAGTTTTCACCTTGTCAAATTCAAAACGAAACTCCTCATCCTTGTCGCTTGAAACTTTTCGGATAGCTGATACAGGGCGCCAATTCTTCTCTTGTTTGAGCAAGGAACCCTTATCCAAATGGTTGGGAGTCCGAGGCAAGCTAGGCTCATTCCCTACATAATAATCGATATGGGTAGGATCCACCGCCATGTAGTCTTGATTTTCAACATAATACAAGGTCAGGTTATCCACAAATCGCGGTTTTAAAATCCCTGCATCTCCAAAAAGAATGCCCACACTGGCTTGCTCTGACTTGACAATCCAAGTATTGGCTATCGATTTCTTCCGAGCAATGACCTTGTCATTGAGGTAGGAGGCTGGGTGATTCGGCTCTGAGTGGGAAGTAAAGACCAGAGGCAGATTGGACCCTGTCCATTGATTGGAAATGACTTCTCCATCTACACTGGCATCTGTCACATGAATGGTGACTGTTGCTGGCAACTCACAGCCCGCTACCCGCCCTGTGAGAACGCATTCTCCTACCTGAGCATAGATTTGAGGCTTGAGTTCGTCCCAAGTAACCTTGGCCGTATCTCGTCTGCCATCTGATAAGACTAGCTTGACTCGGTCTGGTAAGTGTGGGGCTTCCTTGACAAGCGTCCAAACCCTTTCAGGCTCAATAGCGCAAATCCCTTGGACACAAACCTGAGCAGAAGCCTTTAAATCCAGACCCTCTAGCTGACCAGATACCGTAAACTCATGAAAGCTTGCCAAATCTTCTTCCGAGATTGCTTCCCAAACAACCTTGACTCGTTTTGCACCCCCGAACTCATAGTCCGCCAAAACTGAAGATGGAAGCTGTGGATAAGTTCCCTTAGCTGTATACAAGCGAAGTGGTCGTACAGAAAGTGCCTGCCCTAGTGAGGTATTTTCTGCGACCTGCAAGTGCATTTGATTGGTCTTCCCTTGATAAAAGGCGCGAATAGCCAAGTCCCCTGCAGACAAGCAATGAAGTACTCCCTGCTTGATAATGGCGTGAGCACTACCACTCGTTTCCCAAATCACTTCACTATTCCCCACCTTGTTCACAGGGTTATCCACAGTTTGTGGATAAAGTCCAATGGCTGGGGAATCCCCTTCTTGTAATCCTGCCTGCTTGTCCACTCGAATCTCAAATAAGCTCTGATTTTTCACTGGCTGGCAAGCCAAAGCCTCTCCCACTAAGAGATCAAAACTTGCTGGCTCTAGTCCTCTGCCACTAGCCTTTACTCTCACTTGACCTACCTGCTCCAAGCTCTGAACCAAAAGTACACCTCTGCCATGAAAGGCTTTCCTCTTAAAACGACCATTTTTCTGAGCCTTGTAACGTTCACGACTGGCCTGCCTACCATTATCCACACCCACAATGCGAGCAGGGCCTTCAATTTCAAAATGAAGCTGATTGGAAGCACTCGGCACCCAATTTCCATCCTTGTCCAATACATCAAAATAGAGATAAAGGAGGTCTTGTCCATCTGGTTTAAGTTGTGTTTTTTCGGCATGAAGCCCAATCTTAGCAAGCTTACCTGCAGTCACCACCCTATCTTCTGCCACAAGCTGACCTTGACAGTCATAGGCTACAGCATGCAATTCTCCTGGTTGATAAGGCAAACGCCATTCGAGATAGAGTTGGCCAGAACCTTCTCCCTCTTGGTATTTTCTGCCATCTGAAGTCCATTTTTCCTGAAAAGTCTTCCTACCTTGAGATTTTCCATTGAGAAATAGCTCTACCGAACTAGCATTTGAATACACCCGAACAGGTATATCCCCATACTTATCCACAACTTGTTGATAACTCTTGTGGATTTCCCAATTCCAATGGGGCAGGATATGAACCATGGGATGCTGATTTAGGTCCAACCACTGACTTTGATAGAGATAATAGTCATTTTTAGGAATCCCTGCCGTGTCCACAATCCCAAAATAGGAACTCTTGACAGGCGTGTCATTTTGATTGTGCCAGGGAGTCGGCTCACCGATATAGTCCACTCCTGTCCAGATAAACTGACCCGCATAGTCTAGCCGATTTCGATCTGCTATCCAAGAAGCCGTCGCCGTCTTCCCCCAAGGAACTCTATCATTGCCATAGTCTGACTGTTCAAAATTCCGCACGCGGCGATTATCTCCAACCCATTCCTTAGCTGGACGAAAATAGCTATCACGTGTTCGGGTAGCCGATGAGGTTTCAGAGCCGTAAAGTCGCCACTTGGGATGTCTTTTGCGAATCGCATCAATATTATCTTCCGAGTAATTTAAGCCCACCACATCCAGAAAATTGGCTATCTTTTCATGACCTCCAGAACCATCGCCAAAGCGGAATTGATCCATTCCCATGGTCACAAAACGACTATCATCAACCTCCTTGACCCTTTCTAGCAAGCGTTTGATAGTCTTCAATGAATGAGCATCACCATTTGCTTCGCTGACTTCATTTCCCAAGGACCACATAAAAATCGCTGGATTGTTCTTGCCACGCTCAATCATAGTACGCAAATCATAATCTGACCAGAAATCGCCTGCTTTCGCTTCTGGATGAGTCGCTTCTTCCTCAAAAAAGCGACCATAATCATATTCTTTCTTACCTCCATACCAGGTATCAAAGGCTTCTTCTTGGATGAGTAGGCCCATTTTGGCAGCTAGATCCAGCAAAATACTACTAGCTGGATTATGCGTGATCCGAATCGCATTGACGCCCATTTCCTTCATCTGGCGCAAGCGTCTCTCGGCAGCTGACCTATTTTCCACAGCTCCCAGCGCTCCATAGTCATGGTGCAGACAAACCCCATGAATCTTCAACCAGCGACCATTTAGAAAGAAACCCTTATCCGATTGCCAATCCATATAGCGGTAACCAAAGGTCTCCTCTTCTTCATTAACCAAAATGCCATTTTTGTAAAGACGAGTCTTCAATTGGTAAAGGTGGGGATGGTCAATATCCCAAAGCAAGGGTTGAAAAATTGATATGGCTTGTTGGAAAGAATATTTGTCCCCAGACTCAATCACTAGAGAGTCTGTTGCCTGCCAGTCTGACAGCTGTTGTCCATCATACCAGATACTCTGTTCTAAATACACCGACACGGACTGAGGTCCATCATTTGAAACCTTGCTTTCAAGCTGGGTTTCCACCCACGATTGTCTTTGCTCCTTGAGCTTGGGACTTACTATCTTAATCCCATATAAATCCAGATGCACCAAATCTGTAATCAACAATTCTACTTCTCGGTAAATACCGCTACCCGAGTACCAACGACTGCTAGGTTGCTGATTGTCCACAAAAACCGCAAGCTGGTTGGCCGTCCCATCATTTCTTAGATAAGGCGTGATATCATAAGAAAAAGGTGTGTAGCCATTGGGATAATAACCCAGCACTTGCCCGTTGATATAGACTTGGGCATTCATGTAAACCCCGTCAAACAACAAACGCACCGATACAAGACTGGCATCTTCTTCCAAGTAAAACTGTGTCCGATACCAGGCCTGACCCCCGTTTAACTGACCACCCTCATTTTGCGCTGGCGAATACTGGTCAAAATCATTGTAAATACTCCAGTCATGTGGCACTTGAATAACCTGCCAATTTTCCCTCTGAAAATCCGACGCCAAGGCCTCTTCCTTCCCCACCTCTTGGTTAAAAAACCAGTGATTTCGTAAAACTTCTTCTCTTCTCATACAAGCATTCCTCTTTAAACGAATCGATATAGTTGACTATAGCACAAAACAAAAGCGCTTTCAAGACTTCCTCCATCACTCCCTAAATACTCAGAAAAGATTCTATAATTTGTAGAGGAGGATTTATTCCTCAAAGCTACAAGGGTAATGCAAAAAGAGCCTGTTGCCAAGCTCTTTAGTCTATTATTTCTTCTCAGCACGTAGAGCTGACAAGATTTGTGTACGAATATCATCCACACCATTTGGCGTATTTGGTAAAAAGATGGTTTGATTTCCTTTAGAGGCAAAGGTATTCAAGGTATCCAAATACTGGTTGGTCAAGAGGATGGACATGATTTGTTCTTCTGTCATGCCAACATTGGCTTCCTTGAGTTCGGTGATAGACTCTGCTAAGCCATCCACAATCGCCTTACGTTGTTGGGCAATCCCCACACCATGGAGGCGATCTTTTTCTGCTTCGGCTTCAGCTGCAGTGACGATTTTAATCTTATCAGCTTCCGCCAATTCTTGCGCTGCGACCCGCTTGCGCTGCGCCGCATTGATTTCATTCATGGATTGCTTGACTTCTGCATCTGGTTCGACCTTGGTAATCAAGGTTTTCACGATAATATAACCGTAAGTAGTCATTTCTTCTGCTACTTGGTGTTGAACTTCAAGGGCAATCTCATCTTTTTTCTCAAACAATTCATCCAAGGTTAATTTGGGAACAGAAGAGCGAAGAGCATCTTCGATATAAGATTTAATCTGAGATTCTGGACGCATGAGTTTATAGTAGGCATCTGTTACGCTCTGCTCATTAACACGGTACTGAGTCGCTACATTCATCATAACGAACACATTGTCCTTGGTCTTAGTCTCAACCACAATATCGCTTTGCAACAAGCGCAACTGAATCCGCGCTGCAATCGAGTCAATCCCAAAAGGCAAGCGGATGTGAATACCGCTATTGGCAACCTTTTGGTATTTCCCAAAGCGTTCAATAATCGCCACCGACTGTTGACGAACCACATAAACTGTACTCAGTGTGACTATCACCAATAGGAGCACACAAACCACCACAAAAATCATCAAAAATGTTGTTACCATCGCGACGACCTCCATCATTATTTTTTTCTGTATTATAGCACATTTAAAGAAGGATGTGCAGTTTTTACTGCAATTTTTCCTGAAATGTCAATAATTAGAGGTGAATTGTCACATTGTCGTCAAATCTCTTGCTAAAACAACTCTTTATAAAAGGCAATCGTTTCTTCTAAGGTTGGCATAAATGGGTTTCCTGGTGCGCAGGCATCAATCAAGGCATTCTTAGAAAGGTATTCAAAGTCGAAATCTTTTTCTTCAATACCAAGTTCAGTCAATTTCTTAGGAATACCTACTGTCTCAGAAAGCTTCTCAATCTCAGCAATCGCATAATCGGCACACTCTTCATCTGATTTATCCTCTACATGGAGTCCCAAGGCTTTAGCAACATTGCGGAAAGCTTCTGGTACACGTTTAGCATTTTCACGTTCTATAACTGGTAGCAACATGGCACAGCAAACACCGTGTGGCAAGTTATATACTGCACCGAGTTGATGAGCCATTGAGTGAACATAACCAAGACCAGCATTGTTAAAGCTCATACCACCAAGGAAAATAGCATTGACCATACCTTCACGCGCTTCAATATCGTGTCCATTTGCTACAGCGCGAGGAAGGTATTCCTTGATAAGCTCAATAGCACCAATAGACAGTTTCTTGGTTACATCATAAGCACCAGGTGTTACCAAAGCTTCAACAGCGTGAGTCAGAGCATCCATACCTGTCGCAGCAGTCAAGGCTTGAGGTTTTGAAATCATCAATTCAGGGTCATTAACAGAGATAAGAGCAAGGCTATTCTTGTCAACCATTACCATCTTAACCTTGCGTTCTTCGTCGGTAATCACATAGTTAATGGTAATTTCTGCTGATGTACCTGCAGTAGTATTGATAGCTACAACTGGCAAGCCTTTTTTAGCAGACTTATGAAGCCCTTCATAATCCTGTGGTTTTCCACCATTTGTAGCCATGATAGAGATACAACTAGCTGCATCCTGTGGAGAGCCCCCACCAAGACTGATGATAAAATCACATCCATGTTCTTCCAAAGCAGCTACCCCATCTGTGACATTCTTACAAGTAGGGTTTGGCTCTACATCGCTAAAGATGACATATTCGATTCCTTCTGTATCTAGCGGTTTTAAAACCTTAGGCAAAATGTCACTTCCTTCGATAAACTTATCTGTCACCAAAAGTGCCTTTTTATAGCCAAGTTCCTTGATATAAGGACCCACTTCATTTACAACACCTTTTCCAATAAGGTTGACTGCCGGAACATAAAATGTAGCCATATAATTTTCCTCCTGCGCCTTCGCGCTATATATTTAACATCATTATATTACTTTTTGTATTCGTTTTCAATCATTTGTGAAATATCTAACAAATATTTTTAAAAGGAGTGGAATTTGACTATTATTTATGAGATCATTTTCCATCAGCAAACAAAACAAGTAGAACAGATATAGTTCAATCATTAAGCAATGTTGATGATCTGAATGTAGTGTGATATACTATTTTTGTCATCGGTTACCGATTACGTTCCTTACGGTTCGTGAGAGGAGGTGAAACTAATGAACCTTGCCCCAGAGCTCGTTCTTACTATTATAGCGGACGTCATAGCAGGAATTATCTTGTATTTCGTCTGCAAATGGCTAGATGGTAAGAAGTAGACCGAGTGACTAGCCTATCAACACCCGTTAAATCTCTAAGATACGTCAAAAAAGCCCTTAACTATGGCAGTAGTTAGGGGCTTTGGTGTTCTAATGAACCTTGTCCGTTAAAATTATTCTAACATATAAGCCCAAATATTTCAAGAGTTTTATTTATTGTTTAAAGTTCTGAAAGGTTTATAATGAAGTTACCATCTAGTATCCAAAAACCGACTAGCTCCTATGAACTAGTCGATTTCTCATCAATGCGCCAACATTTCTTGGGCAATTTCTTGGCCAGATAGGTTATCTGGGTAGTAGGTTGGCCAGTTATCCATTTCTTCAAAGAGGGCTTCTTGGCTTGTACCTCCAAAGAAGATATGGAAATGTTCTGCCTTAACTGGGGCGATATTGTGGTCACTAAACTGAACATACTTGAACTGTCCAGCGTCTGCATCCGTTGCTTCAAAGAGGAAGCGCACGCCACGATTGCCTTTCTTGTAAGTCAAGATTTTCTTACCAACATACTTGTAGGTGAATTTCTTACTTTGTCCACCTTGAACAAATTCCATAGTATTATCAGTGATGTTAATCTTAGTCACATCTGTCTGATAGCCTTTTGTATAGTAGGCCTTGTACTCAGCCTGAGTCATCTTACCAGTCAACTTAGCCTTGTAGTCAAAGACTTGATCAAAAGTTCCATCTTCAAGGAAAGGATAAACTGATTGCCAGTTACCTGCATAGTCACTCAAGGTGCGGTCCTTGACGTCTGCATCCTCAAAGTAACCATTTTGGACTGTCTTGGTATCCTCTGCCTTTTCAGGTTCGATTGCTGGGCCCTCTTGGTCCGTTGTTTGTTTCAAAGCCTTGAGGTTTTTCTCCATCACGGAAATATAGTTTTCACCAGCCTTGGTATCCTCTTCTGTCAGACTTTCTAAAGGATTAAGGACATCTGTTTTGACACCTGCCTCTTTTGAAAGTGTGTTAGCAAGGGCTTGTGAAGCATTTTCTTCAAAGTAGATATAGGCAATTTTATTTTTCTTGACATACTCTGTCAATTCTGCCAAACGTGCAGCTGATGGTTCTGCATCTGGAGAGAGACCTGAGATTGCGACTTGTTTGAGTCCATAGTCCAAGGCAAGATAGTTAAAGGCTGCGTGCTGCGTTACAAAGCTCTTTTGTTTGGCTTGAGACAAGCCTTCTGCATAAGCCTTATCCAAGGCTTGTAATTTTTCGATATAGGCAGCAGCATTCTTCTCAAAGGTCTCTTTTTTATCAGGATAATCTGCTGATAAACTGTCACGGATATGCTCTACTAGTTTAATGGCACGAACCGGTGACAACCAAACATGGGGATCGAACTCATGGTGATGGCCTTCTTCTCCATGGTCATGGTCTCCCTCTTCTTCCTCACCACCTGGCAAGAGCAACATATCGCCTGTCGCCTTGATGGTTTTCACCTTTTTCTTATCCAAAGTATCTAGCAATTTAGGTACCCATGTTTCCATGTTTTCATTTTCATAAACGAAGGTATCTGCGTCTTGTATTTTAGCAACTGCCTTGGCAGACGGTTCATATTCATGAGGTTCTGTCCCAGCACCGATGAGGAGCTCTACATTAGCCGTATCTCCTGCGACTTGCTTGGTAAATTCATAGACAGGGTAAAAGGTTGTCACAATATTTAGTTTGCCATCTGCCTGCTTTTGATTAGAACAAGCCACTAAAAACAAGGCACATAGACTGGCGAGTAATAAGCTAATTTTTTTCATGTTCATCTCCTATTTGATAAAACGTCTTACTAAACTAATGAGTAAAAAGACAGTTACAAAAATAATGGTAATACTTGCACTTGCAGGTGTTTCTGCATAGTAGGAAATGTAAAGTCCTGCTACCATTCCCAAAAATCCAATAGCACTGGCAAGCAGCATAACCGATTTAAAGTTTTTCCCCAGACGCAGGGCTATACTAGCTGGCAAGACCATAATGGTCGATACCAGAAGAGCTCCCGCAGCTGGAATCATAAGGGCAATGGCCACCCCCGTCACCATGTTAAAAAGAATGGACATGGTACGAACTGGCAAGCCATCCACAAAGGCCGTATCCTCATCAAAGGTCAGGATATACATAGGACGAAGGAAGAGGAAGGTCAAAATCAAGACAACCGCCGCAATGACAAAGAGGGAAATGACCTGCTCTTCGCTAATAGTCACGATTGAGCCGAAAAGGTACTGGTCCAAACTCATAGAACTAGAGCTTTTACCCTTGCTCATGACAATCAGAGAAACAGCCAGACCTGTTGACATGAGGATAGCTGTCCCGATTTCCATAAAGTTCTTGTAAACCGTACGGAGATACTCCAGGAAGACTGCCGCAATCAAGACAATGGCAATAGTAGAAATAGTCGGAGAAATTCCTAGAACCAGACCAAAGGCTACACCCGAAAGCGAAACGTGGCTAAGGGTATCACTCATCAAACTCTGACGACGCAAGATAAGGAAGGTTCCAAGAACTGGCGAGAAAAGACTCATAGCAATAACGGCCAGAAAGGCACGCTGCATAAAGTCATAAGATAATAAACTAAGCATGGCCTACCTCCTGATCATTCTCA
The DNA here is from genome assembly GCF_000960005.1 of Streptococcus mitis. Classification (GTDB taxonomy): domain Bacteria; phylum Bacillota; class Bacilli; order Lactobacillales; family Streptococcaceae; genus Streptococcus; species Streptococcus mitis_CK. The sequence goes on from NZ_JYGP01000002.1 coordinate 1,430,897, forward strand.
TGAACATTGAAACAACGCCATGGTGAGTCTTGGTTACGGACTAGATGGATATTGCGGTCCGCATAGTCCTTAACTTCTTCAGGGTCATGGGTAATCATCAAAACAGCCTTGCCATGATGATGGGCACTGTGGTGCATGAGTTCATAAAATTCATTTTTACTTCCTGCATCCATCCCCGTTGTAGGCTCATCTAGGATAAATACATCTGGGTCAGAAGCAAACATACGCGCGATCACCGCTCGTTGCTTTTGTCCTCCAGATAGAGACCCCAAGCGTTTGTCTCGGTGTTCCCACATACCAACTGAGTCTAAACTGGCCTTGATATGCTCCTCATCATGAGCATTCAAACGACGGAACCAGCCTTTTCGCGGATAGCGACCCGACTTGACAAACTCATAAACCGTACTTGGAAAACCAGCATTAAAACTGGCAATCTGCTGGGGAAGATAGGCTATTCTCAATTTCTTACCCTGCGTATTTATCGTTGAAATAGTCACCTTTCCAATGCGTGGCTGAAGGATTCCAAGACTGGCCTTGATTAATGTTGTCTTAGCTGCCCCATTCTCCCCTGTCAAGGTAACAAATTCCCCACTATCAACACTATAATTGATATGTTCAAGAACTGGCTCCTTATCATAATAGAAGGACAAATCCTCTACCGTAATATATCTCATTATTTGATTTCTCCTACTAAAGCAGTCAAAAACCGCTGAATCACTTTTTGTTCATTTGGAGTAAACTGAGTTGCCACTTGTTCATAGGTTAAAAGCGTATGCTCATGGTGATGGTGGTGCTCCTCAGCAATTGGACGAGCCAAATCAGTCAACTGATAAAAAATCACACGCGCATCCTTAGGATCTTTAGATGTTTCCAACATCCCTTCCTTGACCAAAGACTTAATGGCCTTGGTAACTGCCGCCTGACTGACATTGAGACGACGGGCCAATTCTGAATTTGTTAAAGATTCCTCTGACAAGAGCATGAGGATATGCTCCTGGGTATTGGTCAGAGCTACCTCGCTAGTGCAATGACCTATTAGGATTTCATGCTGATTTTCCGCCTGCAAAATCACCTCATTTAAAAAGGCATCGATATCCTTCGCTAGCTGTCTCATATCTGACTCCTTTCCTTTTAGACTTCTCTTTTTTAAGAGAAAAATACTATTCTTTAAAAAAAATTATTTACTGGTTAATTATATCACAACCAAAAAAAGAGTCAAGAAAAAACGTGAAAACTAGTTTCATCCTTGAACTCTTCTATACTATTATCTATTGAAATTCCTTGACATTTCCATCATAAGTCGCCCAATCTTTGCTGAAAAAACGCTCATTCAGATGATAAGTCGGAGCTGGTGTGGGATTGGATAGGAAAGGATCAACTGCCTTGTCAAAAGCCAACCAACCCAACCAACCAAGGTGAATGGTATCCTTCATAAAGAAAGGCTCCCCGCCATCCTTAGAAAAATCTGCTATATTGGTAAAACCTTGACTTTCTAACTGATAACGAATCTTTTGCACCGTTTGTTGGTACATATCCTCTCGTAGACCAGCGTAGTCCATCCATTTTTTATTAACAGGCGGAAGGATAAAAATCGGGTTTACCTTGGATTTAGAAAACTGTGTTAACACCAACTGCAAGTCATTATATTCTGGCGACTTGAGGTAGGTAAAATTTTTCTGAGAATCCTTTAATTTATTCAAATCCTTTTTAATCTGCGTATTATAGAAATAATTTTCCATTCCCAGATCATTATTGGAAGTATTCTTTTCTGCATCTGCTTTGACAACACCTTCTATAGCTTGATAAGAAAACTGATCTGGCAAGGTCTTTAAATACTTAGCTACATGCTTATCGTATTTGAAATAGCCTCTAACCGAAAACTGACCAAAAAAGGAAGCTTGGCGTTCATTAAAACGAGCCAACAATTCAATCATTTCATTGTCTGCCATCGACAATTCTTCTTTACTTGCCAACTTCTGAACTAGATCCTTCAAAGCTACATTTGGAAACTGCTGCAGTAAGCGGGTCGCTGCATATTGACTAGCCTGATCTCCAGATTGATGTTCCAGAAAACTCGTCAACTGATCCCCATTAAAATACTGCTGGAAGGCTGCTGGCTCATAGCCATTTTTACTAAACCACTGGGGCGAAATGACATATACAACTTGTTTATTCTCCAGTTGTGGCAACATCTGTTGCATCCCAAAATACTGGTTGAGCGATGCAGCTCCCCTCTGTCCTAAAAGATAGGGGCGATAAGAGCGGTTGTATTTCTCAGCCAATACCGCAGGATGGGCACCGTCAAAACGAAGCCATTCACTGGAGCCAAAGAAGGGAACAAAACGCATATTTGGATCAGATAAGGCTCTGACCTTTTGACTCCGCTCCTTAAAACTTTCAATGGTAGTAGCCACCGCCGAACGCTTTTCAGCTCCCAGATCATGGCGCATCTCAGCAGGATAGAAAAAGATAAGCAGACAAACCAACAAACCAGCTATCAAGACCGGTCCGAAGATCATCCATAAGCGTTTAAGCATTTTGTAGCTCCACAATGCCAGCTATAATTTTATTAGCTGTATTCCAGTCATCGCGACCAAACTCTGTTACAGGGACACGAATGTCAAAACGGTTTTCAATCTCCACAATCAACTCGACCGTTCCCATACTATCCAAGACACCTGCGTCAAAAAGATCTTCATCCATCATGTCAGAAACATCTTCCATAAACAACTCATCAATAATTTCGATAACTTCTGATTTGATATCCATATTTTATTTCCTTTATTTTTTAAACCATAAATCATTCAAAAATCCAGAAAAGATCAAGAATGACAGCATGACGACATGGAAGGTGATAACCATGCCAAGCAACTGAATCCAGCGATTCTCAGGTAGAGCAGCCTTCCCTGCTTTTTTCCGTTCCTTATTGAGCGTTTTTTTCTTGCGAATCCAAGCGTCATTGATAACCAGTCCAATCCCATGAAAGAGTCCATAGGCGATATAGTACCAGGTCACACCGTGCCAAAATCCCATAATCAGCATATTTACAATATAGGCCACGCTTGAGGTTACATTGCGATTCTTAAAGACCTTCTTTCTGGTCAACACCATCACCATTCGCATAAAGACAAAGTCACGGAACCAGAAAGAAAGGCTCATATGCCAACGATTCCAAAACTCTTTTAAATCCCTAGACAGAAAGGGCTTATTAAAGTTGATAGGGCTACGGATTCCCATTAAGTTTGAGATAGCCAAGGCAAACATAGAGTAACCTGCAAAATCAAAGAAAAGCTCCAAACCAAAGGTATACATAACTGCCAAGGCATAGGGGTTAAAGAAGCCACCTGACTGCAGGGCTAGATTCTTCAGAGGAGGTAGTAAAGTTTCTCCTAAAACATGAGCCAGGATAAACTTGTACAAAAATCCCCACATGATATAGCGAACGGATTCTTCCAGCATATTCATCAACTCATCCCGCTCAGGAATGGTCTGATAATTTTCATTAAAACGCTTAAAGCGATCGATTGGACCACTTGAAAAAGTCGGCATAAAGAGAAGAAAACGGAGGAATTCCCAGAGGGTAAAATCCTTAATCACTCCATCTCTCAGCTCGATGATAATCCCAACCGAACGAAAGGTCAGGTAAGAAATTCCCAAAAATCCAAGCAAAGACTGCGTTCCATTGATAGCTGGCTGCACCTTGACAAAGATAATCGGAAGGAGGGACAGAAAACTAACTAGGTAGAATACCCACTTGCCATCCTTACTTTTTCGATAGTGCTTGTAGAAAAGCAAGAGCAATATTTCCCAGCAAAGGTAAATACCCAAGGCAGCTAGTTGATTGGTCTTTCCACCCACCAACATGGTGATGATAAAGAAGAGACTTACCAGCACTTCATACCAGGCAAAGCGTTTCTTGAAAAAGAGGCCTATAAAGATGGGCAAGGTTGCAGCAATCACATAAACAAAATACTGAGGATTGCCATATGGCTCTAAATGAGGAAGCTGTTGAAAGAACTCCATCATCTCTTATTCACCTCGTTAATCAATCCTTTGATGTCAATCTTTCCATTTGGAGTCAGTGGCAAACTGTCTCGATAAAGGAATTTAGACGGCATCATGTAGGACATCATGATATCTGTTAAATCTTCCTTGATAGCCTTGGTAATATCAATATCTCGCTCAAACTGCTCACGAACACCGTCTTTCAAGATGACATAAGCCAATAGATTTTGCACCTTGTGGTCTTTATTATAACGTGGCACAGCTACAGCAGACTCGATAAAGCGAGACTTATTGAGGTTTTGAGAGACATCTTCTAACTCAATGCGGTAACCGTTGAACTTAATCTGGAAGTCCATACGTCCGCCGTAGAGAAGCAAGCCCTCATCTGTCATGGTTCCCACATCGCCTGTATGGTAGGCTGGCAGATCTTCAAACTCAAAGAAGGCTTCTGCTGTTTTTTCAGGATTGTTCATATAACCTTTTGAAACAGCTGGTCCTGACACAATGATTTCTCCCTGTTCACCATTTGGCAGTTTCTTGCCATTCTCATCAATGATAAAGGTTGGAGAATCAGCCTTGGTATAGCCGATTGGTAGGCGTTTGAGAGTCGCCAACATCTCGTCTGTCACAGCAACAGCTGACAAGGCTACTGTCGCTTCTGTTGGGCCGTAGGCATTGATAATACGGGCATTTGGGAAACGTTCGCGTAGTTTTTGAGCCGTTTTGACCGTCAATTCTTCTCCATCAAAGTAGAAATGCGTGATGTCAGGCATTTTCTCGCTATTAAAGTCTTCTGATAACATGGCCATATCCGCAAAAGAAGGGGTTGATGTCCAGATAGCGATTGGCAATGAAAAGATGGTCGCAAAGAGTTGCTTAAAGTCCTGAGTAATGGCTGAAGGAAGAGCGAAGAGCGTACCACCTAATGCCAAGGTCGGAGCCCAGTACATGACAGACAGATCAAAAGAATAAGGTGGCTGAGCCAGCATTTGCGGACGACTTGGCGTCGCAAATTCCTTATCCGTAATCATCCAGTTGGTAAAGCTGAGGAGGTTATCATGGGAAATCTGCACTCCCTTAGGCTTACCAGTCGTACCAGAAGTAAAGATAATGTAGTAGTTATCATCTCCCTTGACTGGATGCGTGATCTCATAGCTTGTCCCTTGAGCAAAGGCTTCTTGAACCTGAGCTAGAGTCATCATCGGTGTAGAAACCTGCTCCAATGGAAATTCTGAGATGGCAATAATCAAACTTGGCTCTGCTACTTCTAAAATAGCTGAAACTCGCTCCAAGGCCGAATGGCTATCAATTGGAATGTAGGCATGACCTGACTTAGTCAGCGCTACAAAGGTTGCCAACATTTCATATTCTTGGCCGCCAAAAACAACCACAGGAGACTTCTCAGGCAAGCCTAGTTGGTCAATGGCTGCAGCCAAACTATCCGAATCAGCCTTCAAATCTCCATAAGTGTGTTCCTGACCCAAAACATTATAAACAGGATAGCTAGGCTGGGTCTGAGCAAAATGCTCAATGGTTTCAATCATATCTGCTATTGGTTTATTTGACACAATAGGGATTCTCCTTCAAGTTAAAATTCATTATAGATAAAGCTTCCTTGACCCTGACCAAGATAGCTAAAAAAGTAAAGCAGCCCCAGAAAGATAAGAAAATACAAGGCTGTCCGACCAAGAAAGAGGTACAATTCTTTTCTCTGTTTCATCAAGAAAAACCATTCATTTCTGTAATTTTTCGCTAAAATAAGAGTGATTCTTACTAGCTTATTTTTCTACCATTGTACCACTTTATATAGTATTTTTTCAATTGTTTGCCGTAGATTTTCATTATATTTAAGCTAATTTTAAAATTATGCGGTTTTTCTATGTATATTTTTAAAAAAGCCTGAGATTTTCATCTCAAGCTTTATCAACATAATTGTTTTCTAGATTAGAAAAGTGAGAATACAAGCACGGCCAAGGCTGCACCGATAACAGGTCCCACAACAGGAATCCAGGCATAAGACCAGTCTCCGTCTCCCTTGTTTGAAATTGGAAGGATACTGTGCATGATACGAGGTCCAAGGTCACGTGCAGGGTTCAAGGCATAACCTGTTGTCCCACCTAGTGATAGACCGATACCGACAATCAAAGTTCCCACTGCAAAGGTTCCGATTCCTGCTTGAAGGTCATAAAGTCCCAAAGCAAAGATTGTCAATACCAATACAAAGGTGCCAAGGATTTCGCTAATCAAGTTTGATACAGTATCTTTTATAGCTGGGCCTGTGCTGAAAGTAGCCAAAATATTTCCTGCATTTTCTTCTGCCTCATAATGTGGCTTGAATTGCAACCAAACCAAAATCTGACCGAGCATAGCCCCTGCGAACTGGGCTAAGATATAAGGCAAAACGGAAGCCCAAGGTAAATCACCTTTTAAAGCCACACCAATTGTCACAGCTGGGTTTAAATGAGCTGGACTGAGCTTGCCAGATACAAATACTGCAACCGCAACTGCAATCCCCCAACCCATGGTAATCACAATCCAACCTGAGCTATTGCTCTTAGTTTTAGGAAGAACCACACCTGCAACAACACCATTTCCTAGAAGAATCAGGATTAAAGTTCCCAAAAATTCTCCAAATAATTCATTCATCATCTTTCTATCTCCATTAAAAAGAAGGGGCGGGCGACAAGGATTGTTGCCCGCCGCCTCTTTTATTTTTTCTTAATTTTTTAATTCTGCTAAATCGTTGTTAGCAAGAGCTGCTTCGACATCCGCACGGTAAGCGGCTTTTTCTTCTTCAGTCCAGTCATAGAATCGTCCCATTTCATCCAAAACTGGCTCAACGATGCTATCCAAACTATCACGCATAAAGAGCATGTGGTTGGTACGACGAAGGAGGAAGTCAACTGGGCTCAGAGCCAACTCATTGCGCATTGCATAGTGAAGGGACAAGGTATCTGCCAAGCTGAGTCCTGGTGCTTGTTCTAAACTATGAGCAAGAGCAAAGACTTTCGGTGCATTTGAACCATAAAGATTTGCTAGGTAATGAGCTTCCTTGCTATCCAAACCACGTGACACTCCAAGTTGCGCAAAGGCTTCGATTTCTGAGTCCACATTTGCTGGGTTCAATTCCCCACCTGAAACAGGGTAAGTCTTAGAATTGATGAGTTTAAAGCTACGGTCAAATTCTGCTTTGAGGATGTCAACCACGCGCTCCATAGCTCCTTCAGCCATCTTACGGTAGTCTGTGATTTTACCACCAGCAAGGGTCAAGAGACCATTATCATCTCGGTCCAAGCTAGAACCACGAGAAACTGCAGATGGGTCCAAATGTTTCTCAGAGGTACTGCTTTCAAGCTTGCTAACAGCAGCCTCTACATCTTCACGAGTTTTTTCTTTAGAGAGATAAGATTCAACAGTCGTAATCAAGTTGTTAAAGCTTTCATCACTGATGGTTCCGTTATTTCCTCCATTGTAGTCAGAAGCGCTATTGCCTGCGATCAATGGACGAAGACCTGCCCAGCTGCTTTCGATATCATCAATAGTAATGTTGGCTTCTGGGAAGCGGTTATTGACAATGCCAAGTAGGTAATCTACATCTTCCTGCGTCACTTTTGGATGTTCCAAATCACCTGTGTAGTCTGTATCCGTTGTACCGAAGTAAGTCTTGTTTTCACGTGGGAGAACAAAGACCATACGGCCATCACCCAAACCTGTATCAAAGTAAACTGGCTGTGAAACCTTGATCTTGCTTGAATCCACTACCAAGTGAACTCCCTTAGTTGGACGCATTTGTGAGAATTGTGTTCCCTTATTAGACAAATTGCGCACCTTGTCGCTCCAAGGACCTGTTGTGTTAATAACCAGACGGGCCTTGATTTCAAAGACTTGGTCTGTCAAGAGATCACGAGCTACAACACCTGTAATCTTGCCACTTTCGTCAAATAGGAAGCCTTCTGCCTTCACGTGGTTAGCAATGAGGGCACCGTCCTGGTTGGCACGTTTGATGTTTTCGATCACGAGACGAGCATCGTTGTTACGGAAGTCAAGATAAACTCCACCTCCTACCAAACCTTCTTTCTTCAAGTTTGGCTGGCGTTCCAAGACTTCTTCCTTGCTCAAAACCTTGTTAGCAGCTGGTGTGTTGTTGACACCTGCCAAGAGGTCGTAAAGATCCATAGCTACTTTAAGACGGAAGAGGCTAAAAGTAGCTCCATCTTCATCGTAAACTGGCAAGAGCATTGGGTCTGGTTTCGGAATGTGTGGAGCGATTTGTTGAACCACTGCACGTTCAGAAACTGTATCTGATACCACTTCTACATCAAATTGCTTAAGGTAACGTAGTCCTCCATGAACCAATTTTGTTGAACGGCTGGATGTTCCTTCTGCGAAGTCCTGCATTTCAATCAAACCAGTATCTAGACCACTAGCTGCCGCCTGCAAGGCTACACCAGCACCAGTGATACCTCCACCGATAATCAAGAGGTCCAAGGTACGTTCCTGCATTTTTTGAATTGATAATTCACGTGTTTTCTTTGAAAATTCCATATTTACACACTTTCTAACTGAGTCGCTTTATTCTTCCAGTATTAGTCGTCTACTTCCGCAAAGACTTGAGTTGCTTTTACAGCCTTCTTCCAGCCCTTGTAGAGTTGTTCCTTGCGAGATTCGTTCATAGATGGCTCGAAGAGCTCTCCTGTCTCGTTCAAGAGTTTCAACTCATCCAAGTCTTTCCAATAGCCCACTGACAAACCTGCTAGGAAGGCTGCCCCTAGAGCTGTTGTTTCCAAGTTTTTGGCGCGTGCGATATCGATTCCCAAAATGTCAGCTTGGAACTGCATGAGGAAATTATTCATAGCTGCACCACCGTCTACTTTCAAGACTTGGATAGCTGTCTGCGCATCCACTTGCATGGTGTCGATGATGTCACGCACTTGATAAGCGATAGATTGCAAAGTCGCCTTGATAAAGTCTTCTTTAGTTGTTCCACGAGTTAAGCCAAAGACAGAACCGCGAGCGTTTTGGTTCCAGTATGGAGCTCCTAGACCTGTAAAGGCTGGAACAACATAAACTTCATCGTTGTTGTGAGAATCACGGGCATATTTTTCAGATTCTGGTGAATTTTCGACCATGCGAAGTCCATCACGAAGCCACTGAATGGCACTTCCTGCGATGAAAATAGACCCTTCCAAGGCATAGTAAACCTTGCCATTAATTCCGTAACCAATGGTTGTCAAGAGGTTGTTCTCAGACAACTGCATCTCTTCACCAGTATTCATGATGATGAAAGAACCTGTTCCATAAGTATTCTTGACCATACCTGGTTCAAAGGCCAACTGTCCAAAGAGGGCTGCCTGTTGGTCCCCAGCCATACCTGAGATTGGGACTTCTCCACCATAGAAATGGAATGGGGCTGTCTTACCGTAGATTTCAGAGTTAGAACGAACCTCAGGCAACATTGCTTTAGGAATATTGAGGATTTCTAAAATCTCATCATCCCATTTGAGTTCTTTAATGTTATAAAGCATGGTACGAGCTGCATTTGAGTAGTCAGTCACGTGAGCCGCACCGTCAGTCAATTTCCAAACCAACCAAGTATCGATGGTACCAAAGAGCAATTCCCCTTTTTCTGCTCGCTCTTGAGCGCCTTCTACATGATCCAAAATCCAACGAACCTTAGTCGCTGAGAAGTAAGCATCGATGATCAAACCAGTCTTTTCATGGAATTTTTCCACATAACCTTGACTTTTTAGTTGCTCAGCCAAAGGGGCTGTTTGGCGAGACTGCCAAACGATAGCGTTGTAGATAGGAAGTCCTGTTTTCTTATCCCAGACGACAGTTGTTTCACGTTGGTTGGTAATTCCGATTGCTTCGATTTGATTTGGCTTGACACCACTTTCGATGAAAGCTCCAGCAATAACAGACTGGACGGAATTCCAAATTTCATTGGCATTGTGCTCAACCCAACCTGCCTGAGGGAAAATCTGAGTAAACTCTTTTTGACTCGAGCTAACTTTTTCTCCTTTTTTGTTGAAAATGATGGCACGAGAGCTTGTAGTCCCCTGGTCAATGGCCATGATGTATTTTTCTTGTGACATGTGCTGTCCTCCTGATAAAGATCTTGAGGATGTTTCCTCTTTACACTTACTAGTATACAAAATAAAACGCTTTCTTGTTCATCAACTTTTTTTAATTTTTAAAAAAATGTGAGGAGATTGTGTGAATTTCACAAAAAAGACCTGGAACGACCAAGCCTTTTAAGTGAATAATAACTGACGAATAGCCGCCAAATCTTCCATATCCAAGTCATTTTTTAAATAATAGACTGGGGTTTGTTCCTTCTTATGAATGGGGTTATTGGTAACCAGCAAATCATAATGTCGAGTTCGGTCATAGGCTTCAATGGTAATAAAACGATTATATTCCAAATACCGTTTTAAAATGGCTGCCATCCTTGAAAAGACAAGAAAACCAGATGTCAAATCCAGACCAATCCGCATATGCTGACCACCATTTTCAGCCATATATTCCATCAACTGAAGCCATTCCCAGAGAATTTTCTTATCCAAATCCGTCCCCTGCTGAAAGGCAGGTAGAGCATGAAAAATCTCCTCTGCCGTCCCCCTAAAATCATGTTCCATCAGTAAATATGGATGACGATTCTCTAACTTGTACTTGTAGCAATCCTGTAAAATATAGCCCTTATAAAGATAGACTTGAGCACAAAGCTGACTGAGTTCATAGGTAACATGGTCCTCTGTATAATCACCCAGTAACTCCTCCTTCTTCATTTCTTGAATCAATTGTGTCAGCAAATCTGCCAACTGCCCTCCAAAACCAAGGATATACTCCATAGTATGAAGAGGAAGAATGCGATGAGATAGGAGGAAAGAGAAGAAAATCATCATCTCCCCATCCTCAGTTCCGAGAGGAAGGTGTTGCCCAGCAAAAAAGGACGGAGCCTTTCTCAGCAAACGAAGATAGAAAATATTGTCAAAATACCCTCGCATTTTCTCTTCTATGACTTGAAACTGACAGGCATTGACCCGGAGACGTTGTTGACTGATGTGAGCCCAGAGAACCAGGTCCAATTTCTGCCCCGAAGACAAACTTGCACCGCAGATTTCCTCTAAACTGGCAATCTCCTGATTTCTCTCTGGCTTCTGCATGTGACCTTCCCACTCCTGACTCGACCAAACCTTGCGGAAAAGACAGAAATAAAAGTAACGAATCTGATGCTCTGGACCTCGCCAACGTCCATTTTGGATGGATAAATCAAATTCTGACAAAATCTGATTTAAACTAGCCAAGTGGCGGCCAAGCGTAGCCTCACTAATCATCAATTCTTGAGCCAGCTGATGGGCTAGAAACTGCTGATGATAGAGGAGATAAACTAAAATCTGGTATTTAACAGCATTCTCCAAAAACAGGCTCCGGATATCTCTCCCCTTGGTAGCTGCACCGATTGACAGACGCAGATTTTCATCTTCTAAGTGAATAGTCAGCTCTAAGCCACTATCCAAAGCCTTGTCATTGAGCAGGGTGATATATTTGGTTAGGGTTGCTTTTGAAAATCCTGTTTCCTCCATTACAGCCTTGACGGTCGTCTGAGACTCTTGTAATAGAAAGGAAAGGATTGAAAATTGGCCAGATTCAGCCTTTTCCATCAAGTCTCCTAAATACATTTGTTACCCCTTTCATTTTCTACCTTAAGCATAGCATAAATCTTACAAATGCTGAAATAATCTGTTTCTCTTTTTATTTTCATGCTGATTTCCTGGTCCATTATCCTGAAAATCAGCAAACACACGGCTCCCCCTTTGGGCATTTTTATGCTAAAATAGTAGCTATGGATAAAATTATTAAAACTATATCAGAAAGCGGAGCCTTTCGTGCTTTTGTCCTTGACAGCACAGAAACAGTCCGCACTGCTCAAGAAAAACACCAAACCCAAGCTAGCTCAACTGTAGCGCTTGGTCGAACTCTTATCGCTAGCCAGATTCTCGCAGCCAATGAAAAAGGAAATACCAAACTAACCGTTAAGGTACTGGGCTCTAGCTCTCTAGGTGCTATCATCACCGTCGCAGATACCAAGGGAAACGTCAAAGGCTACGTTCAAAATCCTGGTGTTGACATCAAAAAGACTGCAACTGGTGAAGTCCTAGTCGGACCTTTTGTTGGAAATGGTCAATTCCTCGTTATCACAGACTACGGTACTGGGAATCCTTACAACTCTATGACTCCCCTCATCTCTGGGGAAATCGGTGAAGATCTAGCCTTTTACCTGACTGAAAGCCAACAAACGCCTTCAGCAGTCGGCCTCAATGTCCTTTTAGACGAAGAAGACAAGGTCAAGGTTGCAGGTGGTTTCCTAGTCCAAGTCTTACCAGGAGCCAAGGAAGAAGAGATTGCCCGCTTTGAAAAACGCATCCAAGAAATGCCAGCTATCTCGACTCTTCTAGAGAGTGAAGACCATATCGAAGCCCTTCTCAAGGCTATCTACGGGGACGAGGCCTACAAGCGTCTTTCTGAAGAAGAAATCCGTTTCCAATGTGACTGTAGCCATGAGCGCTTTATGAACGCTCTTGCAAGCCTTCCAAGCTCAGACTTGCAGGAAATGAAAGAGGAAGACCATGGGGCAGAAATCACTTGTCAATTCTGCCAAACTACTTACAACTTTGATGAAAACGACCTGGAGGAACTCATTCGTGACAAATCTTAATACACCCTTTATGATTGGCAATGTTGAGATTCCCAATCGTACCGTTTTAGCACCTATGGCTGGCGTGACAAACTCAGCCTTTCGTACTATCGCAAAAGAGCTCGGAGCTGGACTCGTTGTCATGGAAATGGTCTCTGACAAGGGAATCCAATACAACAACGAAAAAACCCTGCACATGCTTCATATCGATGAAGGCGAAAACCCTGTCTCTATCCAACTTTTTGGTAGCGATGAAGACAGCCTAGCACGCGCAGCAGAATTCATCCAAGAAAACACTAAAACCGATATCGTGGATATCAACATGGGCTGCCCAGTTAACAAAATCGTGAAGAACGAAGCTGGCGCTATGTGGCTCAAGGATCCAGATAAGATTTACTCTATCATCAACAAGGTTCAATCTGTCCTTGATATCCCACTTACTGTCAAAATGCGTACCGGCTGGGCTGACCCGTCTCTGGCAGTAGAAAATGCCCTCGCTGCTGAAGCTGCAGGCGTTTCTGCCCTCGCCATGCATGGCCGTACCCGTGAGCAAATGTATACAGGTCACGCAGACCTTGAGACCCTTCACAAGGTCGCTCAAGCTTTGACCAAGATTCCATTTATCGCCAACGGTGATATCCGTACGGTCCAAGAAGCCAAACAACGCATCGAAGAAGTCGGTGCTGATGCAGTCATGATTGGCCGCGCTGCCATGGGAAATCCTTACCTCTTCAACCAAATCAATCATTACTTTGAAACAGGAGAAATCCTACCTGATTTGACCTTTGAAGATAAGATGAAAATCGCCTACGAACATTTGAAACGCTTGATTAACCTCAAAGGAGAAAACGTAGCAGTTCGTGAATTCCGTGGCCTCGCTCCTCACTACCTCCGTGGAACATCTGGCGCTGCCAAGCTCCGTGGAGCTATTTCACAAGCTAGCACTCTGGCAGAGATTGAAGCCCTCTTGCAATTGGATAAAGCATAGTCTCACATCTACAACTCACAAAAACGACAAAGCTCAAAAATGAGTCTTGTCGTTTTTTATATGTTTTCATCTTGTAAATCTAATTGCTTCACTCTAGCTATATAGTAGGACATAATCAAAAACAAATTGAGGCTGATAATCCAAACAGACCATTCATGAAGAAAATGCATCAATACAGCCAAGCTGATTGCCCCCACTATGAAACTTCCCACAACAATCCCATAATTTAAGGCTTGACGACGGTATTCTTGGATATTTCCTTCTCTTCTAGCAATGCGATACAAAGCGGTCAACATCTTTCGGTAATTTCCAGACGTCATAAAAATGACATAGGGATGATCTTCAATCAAGCTACCCGTAAATGTTAGCATCATCATTCCTGTTCCCAAAGCGATGAAAGGAACTTCTAATAGAGGAGATCGTGAAAAGAAAGGCAAAATAAGTGTCCCAATAAATAAAGGAAGCAACATCTTAACCCGCCAGTAGGCCGTTTTGCGGTATTCTTTCATGTGTAGGGCAAACAGAAATCCTAGAGAAAAGAAGATAATTGAGCAGAATCGCAGCATCGTATTGATGACATTTGAGTCGTGCCAATCAGATATAAGTAGGAGAATATTCCCTGTCTGTGTCGCTACCAAACTATGGTATTGAATATGGCAAAACACATCCAAAGAACCACCTACAAATCCAAGAAATACTCCCATTAGTCGTGTGTTTTGAGGTAATATTAATTTATCCGCCATGTATTATCACTCGTTTTCCTTTGATTTTTTTATTATACCACTTTCTCTTGGAGAAACTAAGTGAAAAACAGTTGGCTCACTCTTTTACAGCACGATTTCTAGTAAAAGTTAAAGCACCAAATTTTATTATTGACTCAAAGCAACACTGGAAACCTTACCATCCGCTCCTGTTGTAATTTGGATGACTTTTCCTCCACCAATTTTGGCATTATACTTACCATCATCAAGAGTATAAGAATAGCCTTTGATAGAGTAATTTTCTTTCTTTCCATCAGAAGATTCTACTGTAAATTGACCACCTGATGAAACTGTGATGGTTTCGCCATTTGCTCCCTTCCAATTGCCCGCTGCAGCTGAGAAATCACCATCTACCATGGTTAAAACACCCTTGTAGCGTTTATTTTGCTCTGCTTGTTTGTCTTGAAGTTTGCGGTCAGTTGTAGGATCATAGCTTGATTGGTTAGATTGGGCTTGAGGAGCTTGTTGAGTTGAAGGAGTCTGAGCAGGAGTTTGTTGACTAGCCACTTCTTGACCTTGTCTTTGCTCTGGTGCAGGAGCCGCTTGTGATGGCGTTGCAGTTGCTGAAGATTGATCAGTAGACGCCTTAGTCTTTTCAGATGAAGCTGAACTTGAGGACTTCTGAGTCTTGCTTTCTTTGTTAGAAGAAGTTGCTTTAGAACTTGATGACTGGCTTGTCTTAGCAGAACTGCTTGCTTGAGTTGTTTCCTTTTTATTTCCACAAGCTCCTAATAGCAAGGTAGAAGCCAATACAGTTGCTGCCATCAATTTGATATAGGTTTTCTTTTTCATTTTTCTACTCCTTTGTAATATTTTAGAAATATAAAGAAATCTTTTTGTAATATAATTGTAACATTCAGTTTTAAATATGTCAACAATTTATCTAAACTATTTTAAAAATCTTAAATACTTTAGATACATTTACTCCTCCTACTCTTCTATTCGTAATAAAATAGAAAAACAGGAGATTTTCCTATTAAAAATTTGAATTTGTTTTTGTGTAATCGCTTGCATCTTTAAGTACAAAGAAATATAATAACATTGAAATAGAATATAGGAGGTGCATTCTTATGCTAAATAAGTATTACAAGTATCTTCCTTGGTTGATTTTGGGAGCTATTGGCTCTTATCAATCAGCAACTTACTATGCGCGAACTGCATTTGACATCTTCTATCTGACTACAATCTTTTTGATTGTTTATATCGCTTTGTTATTTTTACATGAGAACTATCTCAAGTATAGATACAAAGACTTCTTTACTCACATGTTGAGTAATTCTAAGAAAGATAGCCATCCCTAAAACAGTCGCAACAGCAAATCAAACTAATAAAGGCAAATAAAGAGATCGGGAACTTTTCCCGACCTCGTTTTTTATTTCAATCGATAGGTTTTTCTTGGTTTCTTTTTAGGCACTCGTTTGAGTCCGACTTCTTCTACATATTCTCCGTATTTTACGAGAAAGTTATTGCTGACGATGGGGCGACCGGGGTTGATAAGATTGACCAGTTCAGTCCCTTCGTAGACAGTGAACTCCTCCTCTAGCAGATAAAGGAAAGTCGGATTCCAGTCAAGTCTCCCTTGGATTCGTTTGATGGATTCTTGGATAATGGCATAATGGTCAAAAGCGAAGGCTTGTTCCTCCAACTCCACTCCCTTTAAGAAGCACTTGCCTGTCTGAAAATCGACATCTACAAAAACCACATCCTTAGCATCGTCTCCTGCTTGAACAAGTTCTAATGCACGACTAGGCAGATAAACCAAGTGGGCAATGGTCACTGTCCAGCCCCGGGGGTCACGGCCGGGGGTCGATACGGTCATTAATTGCTCGATTTTTTCCAAAGGAAGATCGAGATTAACTTCTTCTCTCACCTCACGCTGACAGGCATGCGCAGCATCTTCGCCCTTGTCCATAAATCCTCCAACCAAAGCCAAACAATTTTGATAAGGGTGAGCCTTGCGACGAATTAATAAGAGCTTGATCTTTCCTTCGACAAA
Source organism: Streptococcus mitis (assembly GCF_000960005.1). GTDB lineage: Bacteria > Bacillota > Bacilli > Lactobacillales > Streptococcaceae > Streptococcus > Streptococcus mitis_CK. Next base: position 1,447,345 of record NZ_JYGP01000002.1, read on the forward strand.
GCAGTAGGCTACCATATCCACCGTCACACTTGGTTTTTCGTATTGAGGAAGTTCCTGCTTGTAGTACCAATCCAAAAACTCCTCCTGACTGGCATGAATTTCAAAATATTCTTTTTCCGTCATCCCTGCTGGAATCATCGTGTCCGTCATTTTATGCCTCCTTACGAACTGCCTTGGTCCATTGGTACCAACCTACTAGACTATTGAGTGTGTAAACCCAGTACATCCCTTGAATATGGATATTTTCACCCCACCAGAGGTAGATACTAAAGAGATTGGTTGCAATCCAGAAAATCCATTGCTCACGATAGAGACGTGTCATCAAGAGCTGGCCGACACCATTGGTCGCATCGGTAACACTATCACGGAAAGGGCGAGCACTATGGATACTTTGGTAAGCTAAGCCCATACCAATCCAGATGATAGCAGTCAAGGCTAAGTACTTGAGCCAGTCAAAAACAGATAATTTCTTAGATTCAAAGTGAGATTCTTCTACTTTTCCTTGGTCATTGATACGGTTGGACAGCCAAGCATAGAGACCAATCGGCTGCATGACAAAGAAGTAAACAGTCGTCAAAACTTCACCATAAAAAGTCGCATTCATAGCCAAAACCAAATAGATAGCAGAGTTAATGGCCCCAAAGAGATAATTGCTTGCACGTCCTTCTGCTACCAAGATAACACAGACAATCCCAGTCCAAGATGCAAACAAGCTCATCCAGTCATGACTTTCTGTATTTTGCGTGAATTCTAAAATCAAGGGAACACTTGACAGGACGGTGAGATACAACCACTGGAAGAGACTACGTCCCATAAAGAGATCCTTCCAGAGCAGGCGCATGATTCCTGCAAAACCGATCTTACGAGCTTCTGCATGAACATTTTTAAAGTTTTCGATAAATTGTGTGATTTTTTCAGTTAGTTTTTTCATAATTTTCTCCTAATCTGCTTGGTAAATGGCATCAATAGCCACTTTGGCTGCTTCATAATTGCCTAGGTAATCCTCAGCTAGATAAACTAGTGGAATGGTGGTTAAATATCGCTCTCTCATATGGTCCAAATGCTGGGAAAAACTATGACGAATATGGTCTTCTGCCATAGTCATATCTCTAAATCCGTCATTGACATAGGAGCCGACCGGTTGCACAAAGAGAATCAAGTCCCATTTTTCCTTAGCCAAGATCGAAACAAAGAGATTATCAAAGGTTTCTCCTGATAAGTCCCCTTGGTCCTCGGTCTCCATGTAATAATCATAGTAGCCCTTAGTTACTAAGGAGTTGGTGTCAGCTATCACCAATCCCCTATTGGCATTACTGTCAATTAACTTAGAGGTCTGGTCATACTGCCCCAACAGGAGATAATAGTAATCTTTTGGAGTCAATTCATCGTCGCGGACATTGTTTTTAATCTGGTACTCACGTGCGTATTCCAAACTGACGGGTGCATCGTAATACCTTGCCAAATCCTTGGCCAGAGTGGTCTTCCCATTGCTGGCACTCCCCATAATCAATACTTTCTTTGTAAACTGACGACGGAAGGGCTGAGCGATGTTTTTCCAATATTTGCTTGGATTTTCTCGAATCATAGTCGCTGAGATTCCAAACTTTCTTTCTTGCAAAACGGTCTCAAAACCACGATTTGATAATTCTTGCTGGTAGTCTGCTTCTCCCACAAAGAAAATTAGTTCTTGCTGGGTTTCATCATAGGAAATCTCCGCTAACATTTGGTCCAACCACTCCTGCCAGCCCATAGGGTAGCGAGGAAGATTGGTTTCATCTAACTTACAAACCAAGGTCAACTCGTCACCACGAAAGGCCTCTCGGATATAGCGGAATCTTTTTTGAAGCGTTAAGCCTACCTGCTCTCCTCGGTCTCCCTCATAGCCTGAAACGACAACCCAGACCTGGTCACACTGTCGCTTCGCACGCTGAATCAAATCGATATGTCCTTGATGAAGTGGAGCAAAGGTTCCAAATACCACTGCTGTTTTCTTTTTCATAAACGCATTACCTTTTTATGGTTTTTGATATTTTTATTATCTATGTTTTTATTATAAACTATATTTTTGTTTTGTCAATAGTTTTTTATTATTTTTTATAAAAAAGTAGCAAAAAAGAGAATCAAGATTACTCCTGATTCTCCATTTTTATACAATATCAAATTTTAACTGGCCTGCTTTAACACCAATCTTAAGTGTGCTGCCTGCCTCTAATTCTCCCTTGAGAAGAAGTTCTGCCAACTTGTCTTCCACTTCTGTTTGTAGGGTTCTGCGAAGTGGACGAGCTCCCATTTCTGGATTGTAACCGTGACTAGCTAGCAACTTCAGTGCCGAAGCTTGTAGTTTTAAGTCGATGCCCTTCTCTGCCAGGCTAGCAATCAATGGTTTAACCATAATCTTGACAATTTCCTGCATGTGGTCGCTATCCAAACTGTGGAAGACCACCTTTTCATCAATACGGTTGATAAACTCTGGTCGATAAGTTTTTTTCAACTCTTCAAAGATTCGTTTTTCCATATTTTCCTGATCAAAACGAATATCCTTAGCTCCAAAACCGACGGTCTTGTCATCCCGAAGGGCTGTCGCACCAAGATTTGACGTCATGATGATAATGGTATTTGAAAAGTCAACCTTGCGCCCCTTGCTATCTGTCAAGACACCATCATCCAAGACCTGCAAGAGGACATTAAAGATGTCTGGGTGGGCTTTTTCTACCTCATCAAAGAGGAGAACAGAGTATGGTTTGTTGCGAACCTTCTCGGTCAACTCCCCACCTTCTTCATACCCCACATAGCCTGGAGGAGCTCCGTTGAGACGACTGGCTGCAAATTTCTCCATATACTCACTCATATCAAAGCGGATAAGGGCTGATTCGTCATCAAAAAGAACTTCTGCTAGAGCCTTGGCCAATTCGGTCTTACCGACACCTGTAGGTCCTAGGAACATAAAGGAACCAATCGGACGCTTGTGACTGCGAATCCCTGACTGATTGCGGCGAATGGCACGGCTAATACTTGAAACAGCTTGATCTTGACCGATGACACGTTTGTGCAGTTCAGCTTCCAAGTTTAGGTATTTCTTAGCATCAGTCTGAGTCAGTTTTTGGACTGGAATACCTGACAAGCGACTCAAGGTGGTCAAAATATCAGACTCTGTCACCAAGTCTTTATAGACAGGCACTTCCTCTTCTTTTGCGATTAACTGAGCTGCCTGTTTCCACTTACCATCTATCAAGGCCTTGTCAGCTGGACTCAAACCTGAATCGTCTGCTTTTACATGCTTAGCCTTATTTTGCACTGTTGCTGCTGCTTCATCCAAGAGATCAATAGCAGAGTCTGGCAAGTGACGACTAGTCAAGTAACGATGAGCCATCTTGACAGCTGTTTCAACTGCTTCATCTGTGATTTGCACACGGTGATGTTTCTCATAAGTCGCCTTCAAACCCTGTAAAATGATCATACTGTCGGCCACGCTTGGCTCTTCAATCGTCACTTTCGCGAAACGACGAGAAAGGGCCGCATCTTTTTCGATGTGTTTTTGATATTCTTCCTGAGTGGTCGCACCAACCGTTCTCAAAGTTCCACGCGCCAAGGCTGGTTTCAAGATATTGGCCGCATCCAGAGTTGAGTCAATTCCACTACCAGAACCCATGATAGTGTGGAGTTCATCGATAAAGAGAATTACTTGACCATCTTCCTCAATATCCTTGATGATATTATTCATGCGCTCTTCAAAGTCACCACGGAAGCGTGTCCCTGCAACGACATTCATCAAATCCAGCTCTAACACGCGCATCTTAGCCATTTCCGCAGGCACGTCCCCACTAGCAATACGCTGGGCAAGTCCAAGCGCCAGAGCTGTTTTTCCGACACCAGCATCCCCAACCAAGACAGGATTATTCTTAGTCTTCCGACTCAAAATTTGAATCATACGCGAGATTTCCTTGTCCCGACCGATAACTGGCTCTAACTTGCCAGAACGCGCTTGCTCTGTCAAATCATGCGTATAGTCCTCGAGACCACCGCTTGGAGTCTGGGGCATGCCCATCATATTAGCCATAGAATTTTGCTTATCAGCTACTGTACGATGGCGTTGGCGTAAAGCCTTGAGATCTTCACGAGTCCAACCTGCTCGTTCTTCTAGATTTCGACGTAGGGCAGCAATCTTGACCTGATCTTTCTTGTCTTCATAAGAAAAACCAGCTCTCTCCAAGATACGAGTCGCCAAGGCATTGCCATCATGCAAAATCGCATAGAGGACATGCTCTGTCCCTAGCACCTTAGCATGGACCACTGACGCTACATACTCTGCTTCGTCAAAAAGGACCTGCAAACGATGAGAAAACGGCAATTCCGTAAAGGTTTCATCCTGGCTATAGTCCGTTTCAGTCAGTTCCAAAGCGACCTCTTCTAAACGGTCCATCTCATATGGATAATCATTTAAAGTCGCCCCTGCCACACTATAACTGTGATTAGACATGGCAATCAACAAGTGCCAAGACTCTAGGTAACGAGCTCCAAAATGGCCAGCCACCATGTAGGCACTTTCGATACATTCATTCAATGCTTTTGAATAGTTCATCTTACTTCCCTTTTCTATCTACCTCTTGTATGACCTGTCGTAGCATGTTTGCACGAACAACTGGAGCTTCTTCTCCTAGAACGCGATCTAAAGCTACTGCCACCAGCAAATTCATCTCCTGCTTGGTCATCAATTCCTGCTCAACCAAAAGCTGCAGAATATCCTCATAAATTTCTTGACTGACCCGCTCACCAATCGAGTAAAGCAAATCGCGGAGCATTTCATGATGACTAGAAAACTCAATCCGTCCTATGCGAATGTAGCCTCCGCCACCACGCTTACTTTCAACCAAGTAACCTCTACTTTCCGTAAAGCGTGTCTTGATCACATAGTTAATCTGACTAGGAACAACCTGAAAAGTATCTGCCAACTGACTCCGTTGCAACTCCACAATTCCAGATTGATCTAAAATCGCCTTGATGTAGGCCTCAATATGATCCGATGTATTTTTAAATCTCATTACAAACCCACCTCTCTCTTTAAACCTTGACTATCTTTGACTATTATACCGAAATTTTCTCATTTTTAAAAGAAAAAGGGCGCTGGTAAAGGATAATCTTCACCAACTCCCTATTTTTCTACTTATCTAAGCCTAATTCTACCAAAATTTGACGTTTATAGGCAATCTTTTGGACTTCTTTGTCCTCATCTTCAGACCAATCTAGTTTAATTTCTGAAACAATCTGCCCAGGTCGATTTTTCAAGATATAGATGCGGTCGCTGAGACTGAGGGCCTCCTCGATACTATGCGTAATGATCAAGGTTGTTAGCTGCAACTGCTTGTGAATCTCAAGGTACCAAGCGTGGAGTTCCATCTTAGTCATCTCATCCAAGGCGCTGAAGGCCTCGTCTAAGAGAAAGAGCTTGTGCCCGAAAAGGTAGGTTCGGAGCAAGGCTACACGCTGGCGCATCCCACCACTGAGTTCATGAGGGTATTTATCTCTTACAGCTGTCAACTGGAAGGTCGCAAGGATGTCATCCGCTCGGGCAACGGCTTCCGCCTTATCCACTTTTTGAATCAAGAGGGGCAGAATGATATTACCAAGCACGGTCTTGTGCTCCAAGAGCAGATCCTTTTGCAACATATAACTCACGCGCCCCTGGGGATTTTCTTCACCATCAAGGACAATTCTCCCTGACTGAACTTCTAAAATACCCGCAATTAAGTTGAAAAGCGTAGTCTTACCAACACCACTTGGGCCTAAGATAGAAACCACTTCACCTGAAGTCACCTGCAGGTTGATATCCTCTAAAATCCTCTCCTGACCATAGGCATAACTGACTTGTTCTAGTCTAATCTCTGTCATTATTTCACAAATTCGTTGGTGAATCCTTTGTCTGTCAAGTCTTCTTTAAGGATACCATTTTCTTTATCCCATTTGTAGAAGGCATTCCAGCGAGCTGCATCAAATTGACCCCATTTTTCCTTGTCGCTTGCGTATTCTTTTGACAAGTATTTTTGAGATTCGATGACAAAGTCACGTTTTTCCTTGAGTTCAGGCGCATTCTTGATGAGAATATCTGCCGCTTCCTCTGGATGCTCCATATCATATTGGTAACCTTTTTTGATAGCTTGGATGACTTTGCGAGCTTCTTCTTTGTTGTCTTTCAAATAGTCGTTGTTTGCGATGATAACTGGTGAATAGTAGTCAAACTCCTTGACATAGTCTTTCAAGTACATGAAGTTAGCATCTACACCTTGAGATTTAGCAAGGATACCATCCCAACCGTAGTAGATCCAAGCAGTATCAAAGACCCCATTGGCAATCGGTGTAATCGAGTTTGAGTCGTTGTTTGGTACTTTTTCGACCTTCTCAAAGTCTCCACCTTGTGATTCTACCAAGGTTTTCAACATAGCAAGTTCAGTTGGGTCATTCCAAGTTCCGTATTTCTTACCAACCAAGTCTTTTGGACTAGCTACATTGTCAGATTTACGAGAGATGATTCCTGATGTATTGTGCTCAACAATAGCTGCAACGGCAGTAATTCCTGCTCCTTTTTCCAATTTTTTAGCCATATAGTCTTGGAAATACACTGCAAACGGTGCCTTACCATTGATAACCAAGTCAGAAGAACTTTCTTCTGGTGGCAATTTCAAATCAACATCCACTCCAGCTTCTTTGAAATAACCTTTTTCCTTGGCAACATAAAGTCCTGTGTGGTTGGTATTTGGCGTCCAGTCTAGGATAAGGTCAATTTTCTTGAGTTCTGCCTCTTTGTTGTCTTTAGAAGCAGTTCCTTGACCACAAGCTACAAGAGCTGTTAAAACAGTTAAAAACACTTTCCATGTTTTTTTCATTTTGATTTCCTCTTCTCTTTTTTGAAACATCCTTATTCTACGAACGTTTCCATTTAATAACATATTTCTCGCTGATATCGACCAACTTCATACCCAGAAGACTGATAATCGATACCAGAATAATAATAGCAAACATGGTATCATACTGAAACAGTTTCTTGGACTGAATCATGTAGACACCTAGTCCTTCAAAGCCTCCCAACCACTCAGATACTACTGTTGTGATAAAAGCGTAGGAGACACTGACTCTCAGACCTGCATAAAAGTAAGGCAGGCTGACTGGGATTTTAAAATGTCAAAGGATTTGCCAAGGTTTGGCCCGCATCAGACTAAACAAGGTCAGCATATCCTTGTCACAATGCCTAAAACCGTCCAAAATGCTGACGATGATAGGAAAGGTAGTCGTCAAGATAATCAAGACAATCTTGGGCAAAATCCCATAACCGAGCCACAAGACCAGGATAGGAGCTATGGCAATGGTCGGAATGGTCTGAACAACCACCATCATAGGGTAAATCAGATCGTTAAGCCAAGTCAAACTGTCCATGAGCACAGCCATGAGACAGGCAATCAAAACTCCCAAAATTAGACCTAGCAAAGCCACTCTCAAGGTCGCCCAGCTATGGTGCCAGAGAAATTCTCTATCACGCACAAAGGCCTGGAGAATTTCAAGAGGTGTCGGCAGGATAAACTTGGGGAGAAGTTTAAGAAAACCTGCTAGCTGCCAGATTGACAAGACCCCTAGAAAGCCCAATAGACTAATGTGTCGTCTCAGTATACTTTTCAAGTTTCTCATCAATACTTAAAATCTCTCCTACATTTATTTTGACATTAGCAAAGACATTATCTGCCTCCTGCCCTGCCACCTCTAGCGCTTCTTTGAGAATGCGCATAAGCTCATCAAACTCCCCTTCCAAGACCGTTTCAAATGGTGTCACCACCATAGTCACTTCTTGAGCTTTCAGATAAGCAATGACTTGATCGATAACAGCAATCCGATCAATTCCCTGTGATAGGGGTAAAACTTGCAAGGCAATGCTTGCTTTCATAAGAACCTCCTCTTCTCGTTTTCCTTTGACAACAAGAAAAACCTTTACCATATATGGAAAAGGTCAATAATAGACTAAGTATCGTTCCCTACGCTGGCATTACCCAGATCAGGTGCGGTCGAAGTTTAACACTTCCTCTCAGACTGTACACAGACTCCCATATATTATATGGACATATGATAGCGTAAAACAAAAAAATGTCAAGGAAACTGCTTACAGAAAAGAGTAGGAAATTTTCCTACTCCAATTTTCTATACTCGTACTCCATCACTATTTACTCTGTAGCCATCCACTGTCGTATTGACAGCTAAGGCGCCTGAAGAGTAAGAATAATACCACTTACCAGATACTTGGTACCAGCCCGTTTTCATTGCACCTGAACTATCTAAATAATACCACAGACCATTTTCCTTTAACCAGCCTGTCTGCATTTCACCAGATGATTTCAAATAATACCAACTAGAACCATCTTTCAGCCAGCCTGTTGATTTAGACCCATTTGATTTAAAATGATACCAACTACCATTTATTTTCTTCCAACCGACAGTTGAACTGTTATTGGATCCATAGTTAGAGCTATTTCCTGATTGATTCTGATAATTCTGTGAAGAAGTCAATCCCTCTAGCTGGATATAGCGACGACTTCCATTATAAGCCGTATAACTCAACCACTTGTATCCGTCTTTTTCGAGAATTTGATCATAATGAACATTCTCCCCAGGATAATAGTAATCAATCGCAGTTGCGCTAGCTAGAGGCTGATTTTTGATAGCAGCCTTAGACTTGAAAAAATGTGTTCCTCCTGTTGAAGCTGAGGATTGACTATTCCCAACACTGCCACCAGCTAAATCTTTAAAATGAATAAACCCCGTCATAGTATTTGCCTTCACGATGCGCTTGTTGTAAGATTCCCTTATTCCATAATTGTATTCTTCAATCTCAATCTCATCTCCTATTACATTTGACACCCAAGCAACATGACCATAAGTTCCTGCAGTAGACCAAGCAATAGAGCCAATCGTTGGTGTATTATCGACACGATAACCTTCACGACGAGCACGATAGCCCCATTCATTCGCATTCCCATAAGCAGCCGGAATCTCAAAACCATTGACATTACTCAAACGAAAGGCTGCAAAAGAAGTACACTGACGAGAATACATGCGCCACTTATCAATCTCCTGGCTCCCATTTTTATAATGAGCAGGATAATCATCCCCACGCGCAATCGATCCATTTCCTCCGGAATAGGCATATACACTATTACCCGCTGCTAACATCAATCCTACTACTAAAAAGGGAACAACCTTTTTAGCTGATTTTCTGAAAGAAAATCTTGTCTCTGCTACTTTAAATGGTGAAATTTTCATTCTTCCTCCTTGAAAAATAATATAAATCGAAGATTACCTTCACTTAAACTATTCGGAGAAAAAAAGAAAAAGTGAGAAAATTTCTCACTTTAGTCAAGATAATGAATCAAATTCTTTTCTGTAAGGATATCTGAGTAAGTAAAGGATTCAACGTAAACATTAGCTTGTTTATCTCCTTCAACGTTTCCAAATTCAACGATAAATAGGGATGGATAAACCTCAATTAGCTTACCCAATCTATTTTTTTGGCGCTTACGACCATTCTCCAAAGTCATTTCTACGACTTGACCCTCATGTGCCTTGATTTCTTCTTTGATTTTTTTCATCTTGGCTACATCTGTAAATGCATCTGACATCTTATGCCTCCCTCTTTGAGATACTTGAAAATTTATTGTATTCTTTTTGGAAAATTAATTCCACCGTTCCACGAGCTCCACTACGGTTTTTCTCGATAATAACTTCTACCTTATTATTCGGTATGCCTTCCTCTTCTTCACCACCACGCTCATAGTAGTCGTCGCGATAAAGAAAGGCTACGATATCAGCGTCCTGCTCAATAGACCCAGATTCACGAATATCAGACAAGACCGGTCTCTTATCCTGACGTTGTTCTACACCACGAGAAAGCTGACTTAGAGCGATTACTGGAACCTTCAGTTCCTTAGCTAAAATTTTCAACTGACGTGAAATTTCTGAAACCTCTTGTTGACGATTTTCTCGCCCAGTTCCCGTGATAAGCTGCAAATAGTCTATCAAAATCAATCCAAGATTTCCAGTTTCTTGAGCCAGTTTACGAGAACGAGAACGAATCTCTGTAATTCGAATTCCTGGCGTATCATCGATATAGATACTTGCATTAGCTAGATTCCCTTGAGCAATGGTATATTTTTGCCACTCCTCATCAGTCAATTGACCTGTACGGATAGAATGTGACTCCACCAAGCCTTCTGCAGCTAACATACGGTCCACTAGACTTTCCGCACCCATTTCGAGTGAAAAAATAGCAACCGTTTTGTCCAACTTAGTCCCAATATTCTGAGCAATATTCAAGGCAAAGGCTGTCTTACCAACCGCCGGACGAGCTGCTAAGATAATCAACTCCTCCTCATGAAGACCAGTCGTCATATGATCCAAGTCACGATAGCCTGTCGCAATACCTGTAATATCGGTCGTTTGTTGCGAGCGAGCTTCCAGATTTCCAAAGTTGATATTCAACACATCTCGAATGTTCTTAAATCCACTTCGATTAGCATTTTCGCTGACATCAATCAGGCCTTTTTCTGCCTGAGCAATGATTTCATCAGCTGGTTGCGAAGCCTCGTAAGCTTGATTAACAGACTCTGTCAACTTGGAGATTAATCGACGTAGAATGGCCTTCTCTGCAACAATCTTAGCATAATACTCCGCATTAGCAGAAGTTGGCACAGAATTGACAATCTCAACCAGGTAAGACAAGCCACCAATATTCTGCAAATCGCCTTGATTATCAAGAATGGTACGAACCGTTGTTGCATCTATAGCATCGCCACGATCGGATAAATCGACCATAGCTTGGAAAATCAAACGATGGGCATACTTAAAAAAGTCCCGAGACTCAATATATTCTCGCACAAAAACAAGCTTACTCTCATCAATAAAGATAGCCCCTAAAACGGATTGCTCAGCTAAGATATCTTGAGGTTGTACTCGTAACTCTTCTACTTCTGCCATCAGACTTCCCTTCCTTTTACAATCTTGTCAAGAAAGTGTAAATTTACCCTTCTTTCACACGAAGATTGATCACACTTGTGATATCTTGATAGATTTTCACTGGTACATCAATCAAACCAACCGCTCGAATCGGAGCTTGTACTTGGATATGACGTTTATCAATCTTAATTCCAAATTGCTTTTGCAATTCTTCTGCAATTTTCTTATTGGTAATAGAACCAAAAGTACGGCCATCTGGACCAACTTTTTCAACAAATTCTACAACCGTTTCTTCTGCTTCTAGTTGGGCTTTAATTGCTTTTGCTTCTGCAATCATCTCAGCGTGAGCTTTCTCTTCTGATTTTTGTTTACCACGAAGTTCACCTACAGCTTGAGCAGTCGCTTCTTTGGCTAGATTCTTTTTGATAAGAAAGTTTTGCGCATACCCTGTTGGTACTTCCTTAATTTCGCCTTTTTTACCTTTTCCTTTGACATCTGCTAAAAAGATTACTTTCATTCTTCTTTCTCCTTTTCCTTTATTTCATTTAATACAATTTCTGTCAGTTTTTCCCCTGCTTCTGACAAGGTTGAATCCTTAATTTGAGCTGCTGCCAAATTAAAGTGGCCTCCACCTCCCAGCTCTTCCATAATCCGTTGTACATTCAGCTTACTACGACTGCGAGCTGAGATAGAGATAAATCCTTGTGTATTCTTCGCAAGAACAAAACTCGCTTCAATACCTGACATAGCTAACATGGCATCTGCTGCCTTACTAATAACAACTGTATCATAGCATTTCGAGTCCTTAGCCTCTGCTATTAGTACATCTGAACCTAATTTACGCCCCTGTAAAATCAGTTCATTGACCTCACGATATTCTTCAAAATCTGTCGCAGCAATTTCTTGGATAGCAATACTATCACTTCCTCTCGTTCTGAGATAGCTAGCAACATCAAATGTCCGACTAGTCACTCGTGAGGTGAAATTTTTAGTATCCAACATCATACCAGCCATCAAGACACTTGCTTGCATACGACTCAAACGATTTTTCTTAGAATTCTGGAACTGAATCAATTCCGTTACCAACTCACTGGCACTACTTGCACCACTTTCGATATAAGTAATAACCGCATTATCTGGAAAATCCTGATCCCGTCTGTGGTGGTCGATGACGATGGTTTGGGTAAATAAATCATAAAAAGCTTTTGATAAAGTTAAGGCTGTCTTTGAATGGTCTACAAGAATCAACAAAGAACGATTGGTCACCATCCCCATTGCATCCTTAACAGACAACAACTTCGTAACTCCTTCTTTTTCTAAGAATGAAACAGCTCGTTCAATATCCGGAGACATCTGATTTTCATCATAAAGAGCATAACTATTTTCTGTTACATTACTAGCAAATAACTGCATACCTACAGCAGAACCCAAAGCATCCATATCAAGATTTTTGTGACCAACTACAAAAACCTGATCTACACTTCTAATTTTATCTGAAATAGCTGTCATCATAGCGCGCGTACGTGTCCTTGTACGCTTGATTGACGCCGCAGATCCACCACCAAAATAAACGGGATTTTTCGTTTCGTCATTCTCCTTGACAACCACCTGGTCGCCACCACGTACTTCAGCCAAGTTTAAGTTGAGCAATGCAACTTTCCCTATCTCATCATGATTTCCATCACCATAAGAAAAGCCCATACTTAAGGTCAATGGCAACTGTCTCTGTTTCGACTCTTCTCTGAAAGAATCAATAACAGAAAATTTATCGTTCATCAATCCCTCAAGCACCGTGTAGTCCGTAAATAGATAAAAGCGATCCATACTTACTCGACGGGAGAACATGGCATGTTTACCAGCAAATTCTGAAACAAAATTGGCTACAAAACTATTGATATGACTGATATCAGACTCCGATGTTTCATCTTCTAAATCATCATAGTTGTCAACGGAAACGACCCCAATCACAGGTCGACTCGTTACTAACTCAACAGTCGCTTCGTATTCTCCAGACACATCAAAGAAGTAAAGAACTCCAGACACCTTGTCCATATGAACCGAATAGCGGGTCTCACCCAAGGTAGCATAAGAACCTGGATTTCCTACCGATGCCTTGATAATTGTTTGAATTAATGCAACATCAATCTCGCCCACTTCATTAGTCAAAATCAATTCAGCATAAGGATTAAACCATTCAACTTCACCTGACGACAAGTCTAATTTAATAACTCCGACAGGCATCTGTTCTAACAAGGTTGTCAAACTTTCTTCAGCTTGGTGGTTTACATACTGGATTTGTTCTACTTCACTCTTTGAGTAGTAGTCTCTCTGATGGATGAATAATAAACTATATGAACCCAAAATAAGTAGCAAAAGAAATAGCGTTACCAGTGTATTCGTTACAAAAACAAGTTGCACAGATAGCACTCCGAACGCCACTATTCCTAATATTAAGGGGAAAATAGGACTTACATAAAATTTTTTCATTCCAAACCTCTTGGCACCCATTATACCATAATAACCACCAAAAAGCGACTTTTTAAAGGTGTAATCAGTAATTCTATCAATTATAAGAAAAAGGAGGTTTACAATTCAGTAAACCTTCCTTTACACATATTGAAATTAAGATTCTTTAACTTCTAACAAACCAATTTCGCCATCCTCACGACGATAAATCACATTGGTTGTCTGATCTTCAACATCCACATAGATAAAAAAATCATGTCCCAACAAATCCATCTGTAGAATAGCTTCTTCCAAATCCATTGGTTTTAAATCAATTTGTTTTGAACGAACCACTCTAGATTGGACAACATTTGTATCTTCCACCAAAGCATCTGTAAATAATTGACTAGTTGCTACCTTGTTTTTATTTTTACGCTCGATTTTTGTTTTATTTTTACGAATCTGACGTTCAATTTTATCAGTTACAAGGTCAATTGAACCATACATATCTTGAGACACATCTTCTGCACGAAGAGTAATTGAGCCAAGCGGAATCGTCACCTCCACTTTAGCCGTTTTTTCACGATACACCTTCAAGTTAACTCGAGCATCCAACTCTTGTTCAGCTTGAAAATACTTTTCGATCTTTTCGAGTTTAGAAACTACATAATCACGAATTGCTTCTGTTACTTCTAGGTTTTCACCACGGATACTATATTTAATCATATGAGTACCTTCTTTCTAAACATTTTTGTTTTTCTGATTTCATTATAACGCTTTCATTTTAGTTTTGCAAATTTTTTCCTCATCTTACAAGGGAAAATGTTTTTACATCTTCAGCACCAGCCTCTTCCAACAGTTTCTTCACACGATTTATAGTTGTTCCAGTAGTGTAAATGTCATCTATAAGTAGGATTTTTTTAGGAATAGTGACTCCCCTTTTAATAAAGAAAGGAAGTTCTGTCCCCAAGCGTTCTGAACGATTTTTAGAAGAACTGGCCCGCTCTTCTCTCTTCTCTAGTAAGTCTTGAAAAGAGAACCCTGCTGCTTCAACTAAACCTTCAACCTGGTTAAATCCCCTCTCAAGTAATCTTTCAGGACTTAGGGGAATTACGACAAATTGATACTCTTTGTACTTTTTCAACTCCTCACTTAAAAATGAAGCAAAAACTTTTCTTAAAAGGAAGTCTCCATCAAACTTATACCGACTGAAAAAATCCTTCATAGCTTGATTGTAAGTAAAAATCCCTCTATGACTGACCTCAATTCCTTCTTTACACCAAAATTGACAATCTTGACACTTTGTTGACAATCCTGTTTTCATACAGTTTGGACAGTACTCTTCTCCAATTTTCTCAAAAGTAGAATCACAATCTAAACAAAGACATGAGACATCATTCCTCAGAAGTAAGAGACTACTAAAAGTTAAAACAGCCTTCATAGTCTGCCCGCACAATAAGCACCTCATAGACCCGCTTCCTTATTCATCTGCTGAATTTCCTTAATTGCCTTCTTGATTGAAGTATTTAACCCATCATGGAAGAAAAGCAAATCTCCTGTCGGTCTGTCCATACTCCGACCGACACGTCCTCCAATCTGTATTAAACTAGACTTGGTAAAAAGACGATGATTGGCCTCTACTACAAAAACATCCACACAAGGGAAGGTAACTCCACGCTCCAATATTGTCGTACTGATAAGTATTGTCAGTTCTCCATCTCGAAAAGCTTGTACCTGTTCTAATCTATCTTCTGTTACAGAAGATACAAAGCCAATTTTCTCATTTGGAAATTGCTCCTGTAAGATTTCTTTTAACTGCTCCCCTTTCTTAATTTCTGAAGCAAAAATGAGTAACGGATAAGCTGTCTTTCTCTGCTTCTCAATATAGGACTTTAACTTTGGTGACAACCGATTTTTCTCTAAACAGTGATTAAAATCGGATAACCAGACAGGTTTAGGAATAATCAACGGATTTCCATGAAATCGTCTTGGCAAACTCAATCGTTTTAGTTCTCCTATGCGAACCTTCCTATCTAACTCATCAGTCGAAGTCGCTGTTAAAAAGATTCTCAGTCCATTCTCCTTTACACTATTCTTGACAGCATGGTAAAGCTTGGGATTGTCAACATAAGGAAAGGCATCTACTTCATCCACTATCAGCAAATCAAAAGCTTGATAAAACTTCAATAACTGATGGGTCGTCGCAACAACTAGTGGTGTTCGAAAATACGGCTCTGATTCTCCGTGTAGTAAAGATATCTCGCAAGCAAAATCATCTTGCAGGCGCTTGTACAGCTCCAAACAAACATCTATGCGAGGACTAGCCAAGCATACTGCACCACCCGCATTGATCACTTTAGCTACTACTTGATAAATCATTTCTGTCTTTCCAGCTCCTGTTACAGCGTGAACCAAGGTTGGTTCCTGCTTGTCTACAGCTTGAATTAGTCCCTCTGACACCTTCTCTTGAAAAGGAGTTAATTGACCGCGCCATTTGAGAATATCTTGCTTCGCAAAATCCTCCTGCGGAAAATAGTATAAAGCTTGATCACTCCTGACTCGCTTCATCAGTAAACACTCCCTACAATAATAAGCACCGATGGGCAAATACCATTCATCTAAAATAGCACTATCACAACGTTGACAGAAAAGTTTCCCTTTCTCCTTTCTCATTGCTGGAAGTTTCTCCGCCAACTGACGTTCCTCTTTTGTTAATTCATTCTCAGTAAACAAACGACCGAGATAATTTGGATTTACTTTCATACTTCTTTATTCGTAAAAACCTAGCGCTTTAGATGATTTTTTAGTACAATTAAATCATGGAATTTAGAACAATTAAAGAGGACGGACAAGTCCAAGAAGAAATCAAAAAATCCCGCTTTATCTGTCATGCCAAGCGTGTTTATAGCGAAGAAGAGGCTCGTGAATTCATCACCACCATCAAAAAAGAACACTACAAAGCGACGCATAACTGCTCTGCCTTCATTATTGGAGAACGTAGTGAAATCAAACGTACAAGTGATGATGGTGAACCCAGTGGTACTGCTGGCGTTCCCATGCTAGGGGTACTAGAAAATCACAATCTCACCAATGTCTGTGTGATAGTGACACGCTACTTTGGTGGCATTAAACTAGGTGCTGGAGGATTGATTCGTGCTTACGCTGGTAGTGTAGCTTTAGCTGTCAAAGAAATTGGCATCATTGAAATAAAGGAACAGGCTGGAATTGCTATTCAAATGTCCTACGCTCAGTACCAAGAGTACAATAACTTCCTTAAAGAACATAGTCTCATGGAGCTGGATACAAACTTTACAGATCAAGTCTATACGATGATTTATGTTGATAAAAAAGAAAAAGAAACTATTAAAGCTGCACTTGTAGAGTTTTTTAATGGAAAGGTCACTTTAACTGATCAAGGTTTACGAGAAGTTGAAGTTCCTGTAAACTTAGTGTAAATAATAGATAATACAGTTTTTTACTGACATTCTCACCGCTACTTTAATTAGCAACATAAAAAGATACTTGCCAAGACCTACTAGAAAATGAAGCAATTCAAAAAGAAAACGGATAGCGTTCTCCTTTTCACCTATTTACTAGAATTAGCTTGTCACAATCACTTAAAAATTAATGGCTTAGACCTATGATATAAAAAAATCCTATCGCTTCGATAGGATTTCTATATTTTACAAATGGTATAGATAGCGTTATACTAGAAATATCTTATACAAAGAGGTATTCATATGTCTATTTATAACAACATTACTGAACTAATCGGTCAAACTCCGATTGTTAAACTCAACAATATTGTGCCAGAAGGTGCTGCGGATGTCTATGTAAAACTTGAAGCATTCAACCCTGGTTCTTCTGTAAAAGACCGTATTGCTCTTAGCATGATTGAAAAAGCTGAACAAGACGGTATTCTAAAACCGGGTGCTACCATTGTTGAAGCAACAAGTGGAAACACTGGTATTGGACTCTCATGGGTAGGTGCTGCTAAAGGGTATAAAGTTGTCATTGTTATGCCTGAAACTATGAGTGTAGAACGCCGTAAGATTATCCAAGCCTATGGAGCTGAACTCGTCCTCACTCCTGGTAGCGAAGGAATGAAAGGTGCTATCGCCAAAGCACAAGAAATCGCTGCTGAACGCGATGGTTTCCTTCCTCTTCAATTTGACAATCCAGCTAATCCAGAAGTACACGAAAGAACAACAGGAGCTGAGATACTAGCTGCTTTCGGTAAAGATGGATTAGATGCCTTTGTTGCTGGAGTTGGTACCGGTGGAACAATTTCTGGTGTTTCTCATGCACTCAAAACAGCAAATTCAAACATTCAAGTTTATGCAGTGGAAGCTGACGAATCTGCTATTCTATCTGGTGAAAAACCAGGACCACACAAAATTCAAGGTATCTCAGCTGGATTTATTCCTGATACACTTGATACTAAAGCCTATGATGGTATCGTTCGTGTAACATCAGACGATGCTCTCGCACTTGGACGTGAAATTGGTGGAAAAGAAGGATTCCTTGTAGGGATTTCTTCAGCTGCAGCTATCTATGGAGCCATTGAAGTTGCTAAGAAATTAGGTACAGGTAAGAAAGTACTTGCTCTAGCACCAGATAACGGCGAACGTTATCTCTCTACAGCACTCTATGAATTTGAAGTGTAGTCTCCTAAATACACTTAGCCCTTATTATAGGGCTTTTTATTTATACCTTAAAAGTACCTATAAAGATCGACTGCATAGAAAAAGGAAGCAATTTGGCTTCCTTTTTATTATTAGTTATTCAAGGCTGCTGCCATTGTAGCTGCAACTTCAGCTTCGAAGTCGTTTGCAGCTTTTTCGATACCTTCACCAACTTCAAAGCGAGCGAACTCAACTACTGAAGCGTTAACTGATTCAAGGTATGCTTCAACTGTCTTGCTGTCATCCATGATGTATACTTGTGCAAGAAGTGTGTAAGCTTGGTCAACTTTAGTGTTATCAAGCATGAAGCGATCCATTTTACCTGGGATGATTTTATCCCAGATTTTTTCTGGTTTGCCTTCTGCAGCCAATTCAGCTTTGATGTCAGCTTCAGCTTGGGCAATAACATCATCAGTCAATTGAGCTTTTGATCCATACTTCAAGTGTGGAAGAGCTGGTTTGTTGACCATTGCACGGCTTTCATTGTCTTGGTCGATTACGTGGTTCAATTGTGCCAACTCATCTTTAACGAATTGCTCATCCAATTCTTTATAAGAAAGAACTGTTGGTTTCATCGCTGCGATATGCATTGACAATTGTTTAGCAAGAGCTTCATCTCCACCTTCAACAACTGAAATAACACCGATACGTCCACCGTTATGTTGGTAAGCTCCAAAGTGTTGTGCGTCTGTTTTTTCAATCAATGCAAAGCGACGGAATGAGATTTTTTCTCCGATAGTTGCTGTTGCAGATACGTATGCAGCTTCAAGAGTTTCACCTGAAGGCATTGTCAAAGCAAGAGCTTCTTCATTGTTAGCAGGTTTTCCTTCGACAATAACTTTAGCTGTAGTATTTACCAATTCAACGAATTGAGCGTTTTTCGCAACGAAGTCAGTTTCAGCGTTTACTTCAATAACTGCTGCAACATTACCGTTAACATAAACACCAGTCAAACCTTCTGCAGCAACACGGTCAGCTTTCTTAGCTGCCTTAGCCATACCTTTTTCACGAAGCAATTCAATCGCTTTTTCGATGTCACCGTCTGTTTCTACAAGCGCTTTTTTAGCGTCCATAACTCCGGCACCAGATTTTTCACGCAACTCTTTTACAAGTTTAGCTGTAATTTCTGCCATTTTGATTCTCCTATATTTTTTAAAAATAGGAGAGCCGGGCTAAGCCCCGCCCTCCTAGGTAATTACTATTTATATGAATTAAGCGTTGTCGCCTTCTACAACTTCAACGATTTCTTCGATTGAATCTGCTTGAGCTTCTGAAGCTGCAAATTCTGCTTCAACTGCTGCTGCATCTTCACCTTGACGTCCTTCAATGATAGCGTCAGCCAATTTAGCTGTAATCAATTTAACAGCGCGGATAGCGTCATCGTTAGCTGGGATGATTACATCGATATCATCTGGATCAGTGTTTGTGTCAACCATCGCTACAACTGGGATTCCCAATTTTTTAGCTTCTTTAACAGCGATTTGCTCTTTATGTGGGTCAACTACGTACATCACATCTGGGATACGAGGCATATCTTCGATACCACCCAAGAATTTTTCAAGACGTGCACGTTGTTTGTTAAGAAGTGCAACTTCTTTCTTAGGAAGAACTTCGAAAGTTCCATCTTCTTCCATACGTTTAATTTCTTTCAAACGAGCGATACGTTTTTGGATTGTTCCCCAGTTTGTAAGAGTTCCACCCAACCAACGGTGGTTGATGAAGTATTGACCTGAACGTACTGCTTCTTCAGCAACTGCATCAGCTGCTTGTTTCTTAGTACCAACGAACAATACAACTGCATCGTTAGCTGCTGCATCACGCATGAAGTCGTATGCTTGGTCAGCGTATTTTACAGTTTGTTGCAAGTCGATAACGTGGATTCCGTTACGCTCAGTGAAGATGTACTTAGCCATCTTAGGGTTCCAGCGACGAGTTTGGTGACCAAAGTGTACACCAGCCTCAAGAAGTTGTTTCATTGAAATTACTGCCATGAGTATTTCTCCTTTTTGTTTTTTTCCTCTTCTTGACTTCAACTCGCAAAACGACCCAAGGGCAACTGTTTCACAATTCATCAAGAATGAGTATTATCGTTCACACGACAAGTTTCATTTTACCATACTTTTTCAATATTTTCAAGCTGTTTTAGTAGATTTTTAAAGTAAGTTAACTATATAAATCATAAAAGAGACTCGAATAGAGCCTCTTCGTTTCATTCATTAGTTTGGATAGATATATGTTACAAAACCTTCTGAAGTTGTAGTAGGATTGAACCATCCACGTTTGTTTCCGATTGTACGATTTCCACCATAGTTTGATTCAGATACTTGGATACTTGTTGATGATGAAACAGCTGTAACTACTGCTACGTGTCCATATCCGCCATCATTCCAACATGCAATCGCACCAACTTCAGGCGTAGATCCTGTACGGAAACCTGCAGCAGCTGCACTTGTAGCCCACTGTGCTCCATTACCCCAGTAGTCTCCAGCCCAAGGGGCCAAGGTTTTAGCTCCCCATGTACACTCACCAGTTGGATAACTTGAAGCATTTGTACTGTATGTTGGACGATGTTTTACTGGTGCAGGTGTGTAACTTGAAGATGATTCAGATGAGCTAGATACTGCTTGAACTTCTGCTGTAAAAGTTGTATTTCCAGAAGCAACGACTGTTTGTTGTTGACTTGCTTGTTTAGCTTTATAAGCAGCTTCTGCTTCTGCAGCTGCTTTAGCTTCCGCTTCCGCTGCAGCTTTTTTCTCAAGTAAACTTGCTTTTTCATCCTCTGCAGTAGCCTTTTCAGCAGCAAGATTCAATTCGGCAGCTTTCAACTCTGCTTGTTTTGTAGTTAATGTTTGAGCATCATCAGCTAGTTTTTGCTGATTTGCAATAACTGTATTGATAGCATCATTATTTGCTACTTGTTTTTCAGAAATAGCTTTTTTATCTGCTTTTTGTTGTTCCAACATCTTGTTGTTTGCAGATACGATTTCACTCATTGCAGCAACACGTGAAATAGCTTCTGTAATTGATTTCGAATTTACAATTGTATTGATGTAGTTTGTTGCAGCTCCATTTGTTTGAGCACTACGAGCTTGTTTTTGCAAAGAATCATTACGAGATACAATATTCTTAGATAGTTCTGTAATTTCACCCTCAAGCTTTTTAGATTCTGCTTGTAATCTATCATTTTCAGATTGCAAGTTTGATTGCTCTGTTTGAATAGCAGACACTTGCTCCTGAATTTGATCAACTTGTTTTTGGGCTTCTTGTTGTTGTGCTGTTAAGTTACTAATTTTATTATCTTGAGCAGCAATTTTGTCATCAGTAGTTTCTGCATGCGCAGTTGTTAAAACAGCTGCTTGAGAAACCATTACTGTACTTAGTAAAAGTGACGCTAAGATTTTTTTCTTCATATTGCGTAGATACTCCTTCTTTTAAAGACATTACTAGTATACCAAAAAAAGGCCTAATGAATATTACGCCTTTGTTACATTTTTATTTCTTTCTTATAGGTAAAATTTTTCAAAAATAAACTGAAAAATAATCATCCATATAAGGTTCAAAATCATTGATGGAACTAAACTATAGACTATGAATAAAGACATACTATCCACAGTTAAACCTACCGCTTTTGCAAGTATGTAAGCCCCCATTTCAAATAGAAAAGTCATGACAATAATTGCTAACATTCTCGTCCAACGATTCAATAAAATAATACTATTAAATTTATGGATGAATACCCCCAACAAGACGAACAACAGAGTCGCAATTCCAATCAAGTGGAAAAAGTAAATATCATAAACCAAACCAACTACAAAACAATAAGCTAAATAGAAATACTCTGATACTTCAATCGTCTCGAATAAAAGAAACAAAAACAGAAAATGACTAGCCAAATGTACATGGGGAAAAAATGACCCCAGAAGCTGGCTAATATGGGCATCAATTAGAACAAAGAAAGGAAGCAATAAAAACACTCCAACTCGCTTCAACTGTCTCATTATGAATTCCCCACTAATTCTATCACATCCACATTATGAGTATCTGCACTCAATTTAACAGTTACTTCTCGTGTCAAATAATCTGTACTATGCGTTGTGGCAACCACTTCACCAACAGGAATATCCGCAACATTAAAGTTTCCTAATCCACCAGTGATCACCTTATCTCCTGCACTAATATCGCTGTTACTATTTAATTGACTAATTTTAAGAACTTCATTTTCCTTGTCATAGCCAACAATAATCCCATAAATTGTAGTAGAACCATGTTGAATTTTAACAGAAATCTTATCAGCATTTTCTGTATTTGTCAGAAGGTTAACCATAGTAGAGTTCTCCTCTACTTTTGAAACGCTCCCAATCAAACCACCATTTGCAATGGCTAACATGTTCTCAGAAGCCCCTTTTGATTTGCCTGCATCCAGGGTCAACTCCTGCTTCCAAGATACTGGAGAACGCATAATAACATCTGCTGCTAAAGTCTTTGTAGCTTGCAACTTGGACTTCATATCAAGCAATTGGCGCAATTGTTCATTTTCTGTCTTTAAACTTTCCGCCACATTTGATTTAACTTCTAATTGATAAATCTGTTTCTTCAAACTTTCATTTTCATTATATGTTCGTGTTAAATGAGCCAAATCTGATTTGACAGAATCAAACCACTGAAAAGGTTTTTGCACAACCCTATCAACCAATGAGATTCCATCTCCTAATTTTGTCACAATTGTACTTGAATAAGTCGTCGCCAAGAGAGCTGAGACAAGCAGAACAGTGACAAAAACAATAATGACATATTTTGATTTTTTAAAACGGTTCATATCCCTACCTTTATATCAAAAACTGTTACAGTAACTTTTTTATCAATTCCTGAAATCTACTAAGATTTTAAGAAAAATAAACAACAACCAAGTACGAGAACAACAATAATGGTCAGCGTATCCTTTCGAGTCCATTTCAATTGTCTGTATTGACTTCTCCCTTTTCCACCCTGATAACCACGCGCTTCCATGGCGATAGCCAAGGAATCTGCACGTTTTAAACTTGTCGCAAAAAGAGGAATCAAAATGGGAATCATAGCCTTCACCTTTTGAACAATACTTCCTTCTCCAAAATCCACTCCACGCGCTTTCTGTGCATTCATAATCCGCGTCGTATCATCCATCAAGGTTGGGACAAAACGCAAACTCATAGACAGCATCAAACCGATTTCATGAACTGGAACTTTCACACGCTTTAAAGTCGCTAACAAAGCTTCGACAGCTGATGCCAAACTTAAGGGCATGGTCGTTAAGGTTAACAAAGTTGAAAAGAAAATAATCAATACAAAGCGACAAAAGATAATTCCAGCTTGTTGCAAAGCATAATCCGTAATTCTCACAAACGAAAACTCAAACAAAACATTCCCATTAGAAATGAAAAACAATTGAAAAATAGTTGTGAAGGCAATCAAGAAAAACATAGATTTCAAGCCCTGAATAAAGAATGAAAGAGATACTCCTGACAAGGCAATAAATATCCCTGTCACCATAAAAAGAATTAGATTCGTCAAGGGATTATTAGCCCAAAAAACGATCAAAATCAGTAGCATCATAGCCAGTAATTTGCTGCGTGGATCCAATCGGTGAACTATCGAATCCCCTGGGATATAACGCCCCAAAATCATACTATCCATTTAGCGACTCCTTGAACTCCTCTATCTTAATCGGTAATCGTTTAAATGACACGCCTCTATCAGCCAATCGTTTACAAAAAGCTGTAATTTTAGGTACTCCCAACTGCACTTCTTCCATAAAAACAACATCTTGAAAGACATCACTCGGTTTACCAAACTTAACTAAACGTCCCTTTTCCATCACATATACCTGGTTCGCATATTCAGCAACATCATCCATCAAATGTGTTACTAAGACGATGGTCATCCCTGACTGATGGAGCTTTTTGAACAAATTCATCAACTCTTTTCTTCCCAGAGGATCCAGGCCTGCTGTGGGTTCATCTAAGACTAATATAGCTGGTTCCATGGCAAGTATGCCTGCAATGGCCACACGTCTCATTTGTCCACCTGATAACTCAAACGGACTGCGATCAAAAAGTGATTCATCAATTCCAACCAGAGCCAGTTTCTCACGCGCAATCTGCTCCGCATCTTCTTCAGAAACTCCAAAATTTTGCGGTCCAAAAGCAACATCCTTCAAAACCGTTTCTTCAAAAATCTGATTTTCAGCAAACTGAAATACCAAGCCAACCTGTTTTCTAATTTGACGAATATCTTTATTTTTAGAAGTCGAAGTGATTAAGGTATCAAAAACTCGCACACTCCCTTGACTTGGCACCAACAAACCATTTAAAAGTTGTAAAATAGTTGATTTACCACTACCTGTGTGGCCAATTAAAGCCGTATAAGAACCATCTTCAATCGTCAAAGAAACATCTGACAAAGCTGTTGAAGCTAAGGGAGTCCCTTCTTGATACGTAAAACTCACATTTTCTAGAGCAATTCCCATAGTTTATCCTCTAGCTCACTTTCTGTCAAATAATTTTCAGGCAAATCATAGCCATTCTGGCTCAAAGAATGTTTTAATTGATTAGCAAAAGGATCGTCTAATCCAATTTGATCCAAATCATTTCGAGAGAAAAGCTCCCTTGGACTACTAGTTGATTCAATTGACCCTTTTTTCATAATCAACACACGATCACTCATGGCAACTTCTTCCAAATCATGTGTAATGGAAATGACCGTCATATCATAGTCTTTCCGAATTCCTTTTACTGTCTCAATCAGTTCTCTACGTCCCTCAGGATCCAACATACTCGTTGCTTCATCTAAGATTAAAATAGCTGGTCTTAGGGCTACAACACCTGCAATAGCCACACGTTGCTTTTGGCCACCTGATAGACGCGCTGGCTCTCTCTTTTTAAAGTCCAACATGCCAACCAAATCCAGAGCTTCTTCCACTCTCTTTTTCATTTCTTGACGAGAAAGTCCCTGATTTTCCAAACCAAAGGCAACATCATCTTCAACAGTCGCTCCAACAAATTGATTGTCTGGATTTTGAAAAACCATACCGATTTGACGACGTATATTCCAAACATTTTCCTCAGTCAAACGTTGACCATCAATTACAATCTCTCCAGATTCTGCTTCCAGTAAGCCATCAATTAATCGAACCGTCGTTGATTTACCACTACCATTATGACCTACAATCGAAAGCCATTCTCCACGTTTCACGTGAAACGTAATATCCTTCACATCATAGTATTCTTGACTTTCCTTATAACGAAAAGAAAGATTTTTTACATCAATTATTGATTTCATTTCGAACCAAATGTCCCTTTAAATACATAGGCACTACCCTTGAAATAATCATAGCCAGAGTAGATAGTGAAAAACAAGGCTACATAAAGTAGAACTTGACCAAGCAAAGTCCAATGTAATAGCAAGAAAATAATCGCAAACATCTGACTGAAAGTTTTAATTTTTCCAGGCATGGCTGCTGCTAAAACTGTTCCACCAGTTTCAACTAATAAAAGTCTTAAACCTGTCACAGCCAACTCACGACAGATGATCACTGCAACAATCCAAGCTGGAGCCATACCTAACTCAATCAGCATAATAAAAGCAGACATAACTAGTAGCTTATCCGCCATAGGATCTGCAAATTTACCAAAATTACTGACCACATTCCATTTACGAGCTAAATATCCATCTAAGTAGTCTGTGATACTGGCAATAGCAAAGATAATAGCTGCCACAATATGACTCTCTATCGAATTTCCTATCGTTAAAATAAAGATAAAAATAGGTATAAAGAGAATTCGACCTATTGTTAAGAGATTTGGAATTTGTTCTTTTTTCATTCGTTTTTCCTTAATTTTTAGTAAAGGTTACAGTGATTTTTCCAGTCTGAGCTGTTAATTTCGATAAGTCAACAGTCTGATTATCTACTGTTAAAGCGACACCTTTGACAACACCTAAAGTAATGATTACAGAATTTTTAGTTGAAACTGTTGTTTCCGCACTTTTATTATCCGGTGATAAGGTCACACCACCCTCAAGCTCACTTTCTGAAACACTAACCCAACTTCTAGCATCTGAGACTGATAATTGCAATTTTGCAGTTTCCTTGCTCGTTTTATAAGCAACTTCTACTCTATTTCCTTCACCTGATACCGTTATAGCTGGTTCCATATTCGAAGAACTACTGCTTGAAGATGAAGTTACAGAACTAGTCGAGCTTATTGCTTGGACCACACTATAACTAGACGCAGACGAACGCTCCGGTTGAGTCTGGAGATAATTCCAAACATAATAAGTCACAAATATTACAATCGATAGGGCAAAGAGTAAAAAATAAAATAAAGGTAAAAATGATGTCTTATTTTTCTTACTTGAACGTCTCCTACCTGTCAACTCCTCTTCATCAACATCTACTTCCTCATAAGTAATCATGCTCCCAGAATCATAAGCATCCAAGACAATTCGCTCATCAAGTTCAACTGCCCACGCATACTTTCTCAAAAAAGAACGAGTATAAAATGGACTAGGAAGTTGATCAAAATCATCATTTTCCATTGCCTCCAACATATCCAACTGAATTTCTGTTTTTTTATGCAATTCATCTAAACTCAATCCCTGATTGATTCTAGCTAATCGTAAAACCTCACCAATTGTTTTTTTCCTCATACTTGTCATCCCTTCTTTCTAGTGTCTATTATGATAGGTTACTACGATGGGAATATTGTAAAATCAACTATGTCACCATCATCTATTAAATGATGTCCAGCATCAAGGACATCCTCTAAAGTAATTTCCTGTAAAATCTTTGGTAAATCAAAAATTGTCTCACCTTGTCCAAAAGCATCATATTGCGTTGCAATAAATTCAAGAGAGTTCATGCTACTGAAAAATTCTCCAAACATCTCTCTTTTGATAATGTCTAAATGATCCTCTGTAATATCTAAATCCTTTGTAAAATTACGAATAGCCTTTTTAAACTGATGGGATAAAGCAACTGGCTCTTTTGTATCCATTGTCAACATAACAAAATGAAAGCGACTTGTTACTTCAACTTCCAGAGATAAGGAAGCATCTATCTTACCTGATTCATATAATTTTTGAAAACGATTCGAAGTCCAACCAAACATCATTGCAAACAATAATTTTAATAAAATATGATGTCGATAGCAATCCGCCTCAGCAACTTCTCGCTTACCTCTAATCCCAATCGCTAGTTTGGGAGAAGATACTTCCATTCTCATACTGTCTGTTGACTTCACATTTTGTAAAAGTAACTTTTCTTTTGATACTTCCTGAACATCTGAATCTTTCAGTTCTTTTCTTTCGAAATAGTCCTGTACTCGCTCCACATCAAAATTACCAACTAAAAACAGAGACATATTTACAGGTTTGTAAAACTTTGTAAAATTTTCTTGCAAATTAGTTAAATTTATTTGGGAAATCGATTTCTCACTTCCAACTATATCAGTTGCTAAAGATGTACCAGGATACAAATTCGCTAAAGTCGAAAAGAATAAACACGAATCTGGATCATCTTGATACATTTCTCGTTCTTGCTGAATAATATCCTGCTCTCTTAAAATGGAATCTTCAGTAAAATGTGCCGATGTTACCAATTCATCAAGTAAATCTAAATTCTCTAAGAGATAATCCGTAGATGAAAAAAGATAGTTTGTTTTTGTAAAGCTTGTAAAGGCATTGCTATCTGCACCTAGACTCGTAAAAGCCGACATCAAATCGCTAGAATCTTCTCTCTCAAATAATTTATGTTCAAGAAAATGAGCAATTCCCGCAGGATATTGTTTTACATCTCTGTCAACTTCTGTGACAAGCGTATCCACCGAACCAAACTGAACAGTGACACTCCCGTAAACCTCTTTAAATTCCTTTTTAGGTAGAAGAGCTACTGTCAATCCGTTTGCCAAACGAGTTCGATAAACCATTTCTTTTACAGCTGGATAGTATTTTTCTTCAAAAATAACCTTTGTCATTCTATTCCTTCCATAAAGTAAATTGCCTGTAGCTTCACATTATTAGCTGCTCTACAAATAGCGTCTTTGTCAATTTGTTCGAGTTTTTCAATCCAACTTTTAAAGTCTGTTGAAGATTTTCCAAGTAAGGCATTTTGATAAGCACGTTCAATCAATGAAGATTGATTATCTTGAGAAAGCAACAAAGACCGACGAATCATTTCCTTGGTCTGTTCTAACTCAAAGTCTGTAAAATAACCTTTTTTTAAATCAAGCAGTTGATTATTCATCATTTTTCGAGCCTGATTCCGATTTTCTCGATCAATGCCAGCATACATCCTTAAAAATCCACTAAATAAATCAAGCTGACTTGAAATGGTATAAGCTAATCCAGCATTTTCACGGACATTTGTAAAGAGCTTAGAATGAGCAAATCCACCCAGTAAACCATTCATTACAATCATGGGTAAATGTTGCTCATCACCATATTCAGCAGAGCAATGATAGCCCAACTCTAAAATAGACTGTCCCACATTTTTCCGAACCATGCCTTCCTGAAGGATATTGGAATAAGGTTGGCAATATTGAATCTTCACATCCACTTCTCGACCTTTAAAACCAAATGATTCTAATACATTTAGAATTTCAACCTCATTAAAATCACCTAGGAAAAAGAAATCTATTCGATCATTGGCCAAAAATTCTTGGAAACAAGAATAAGAACTTTGTGGAGTTTCAGCTAAAATACGATTTCGTAAATCACTATACTCCAATTGGAGACATTCGTCATGAAAAAATAATTTGTCTAATTCTTTATGTGAAAAATAAAAAGAATCATCCATATCAGCTGCTAAACTTGCTAGCAATTGCTTTTTCTCAATTTCAAATAAGGCCGGATCAAATCCATTATCAACTACCACGGGTGAAAAAAGAGTTTCTTTTACTAGTCCCAAAACCTGAGCAGTTAGCACATTTTTCCTACTTAAAAACTCATCACAAACATAAGTAAATGTCAATTCTACAATGTGACTTTGCCCTCTTCTGAAACAATTGGTTGACATATCTGTACCGTATAGACTGGCCAAATGTCTTCTCAAATCTTGAGAAGTGGGGTACATCTGATTAGCAGTCTCTAGCATACTCGTACTCAACATGCGACCTGCAATCGTATCAAGAGATAATGGAGCTGTAAAACGCACGGTTATTTTGTTCGTTTTAAACTTTTTTGATTGGATAAAATGTGTTGAAATTCCATGCACTAACTCCATGATTTACCTCCTTATATACAGAATTCTATTATATCACGAAAACCTGAAATTTTCTTGTTCCCTGTAACACTTTTGAAATAAAAATCGCTTACATTTTTCCCAGTTTCTCTCACTATTTTTAGGAAAATATGGTATAATACCAAAGATTGAGGTGAATTATGGAATACAAATTATTTGAAGAATTTATTACCCTCCAAGCACTACTCAAAGAACTTGGAATTACACATAGCGGAGGAGCTATCAAATCATTTCTCTCTGAACATTCTGTTTACTTTAATGGGGAGTTAGAAAGTCGTCGTGGTAAAAAACTTCGCATTGGTGATAAAATTGACATCCCTGACATGAATATTGACATCTTGTTGACACAACCTACTTCTGAAGAACAAGATGAATACCAAGCTGATAAAGTTGAAAAAGAACGGATCGCTAAACTTGTAAAGGAGATGAATAAGGGAGTTAAAAAAGACAAATCCAAACCTACTTCATTACCCAAAAGCAAACAAGCTCCACGATTCCCTGGTAGATAATCATGTGGCTACAACATCTATCTCTCAAAACTTTTCGTAATTACAAAGAGACGAAAATAGACTTTAATCCTAAATTGAATGTCTTTTTGGGACGTAATGCACAAGGAAAAACAAATATGCTAGAGGCTATCTATTTTTTAGCCTTAACGCGTAGTCATCGAACTCGAACAGATAAAAATCTCATTCATTTTGATGAGGAACAACTTCATCTTTCAGGTCTCGTTCAGAAAAAAACTGGATCCATTCCCCTAGAAATCGAACTAACACAAAAAGGTCGTGTGACAAAAGTTAATCACTTAAAACAGGCGCGCCTTTCAGATTATGTCGGACATATGAATGTTGTCTTATTTGCTCCTGAAGATTTACAACTAATTAAAGGAGCACCTTCGGTTCGACGGAAATTCATTGATATGGAACTTGGACAAATTAAGCCAATCTATTTATCAGATTTAACCAATTATAATCACATCCTAAAACAAAGAAACACTTACCTAAAATCAGCTCAAAAAATAGATGAAACCTTCCTCTCAGTATTGGATGACCAGCTAGTTGATTATGGATGTCGTGTAATGAATCACCGCTTAGATTTCATAAAAAAACTAGAATCATTTGGGCGTAAGAAACATTTTGAACTCTCAAATCAGATTGAAGAGTTGTCAATATCTTATCAATCTTCTGTCAAGATAACTGACAAACAAAACTTATCCGAATCTTTCAAAATTGCTTTAGAAAAAAGTAGATCCAGAGATTTATTTAAAAAGAATACTGGCGTTGGTCCTCATCGAGATGATATTTCTTTTTATATAAATGGGATGGATGCTAGCTTTGGAAGTCAAGGTCAACATCGCAGTCTCGTACTTTCTATAAAATTAGCAGAAATAGAATTAATGGAAAGTATTACTACAGAATCTCCGATATTATTACTTGACGATGTTATGAGTGAACTTGACAACACTAGACAACTAAAATTATTAGAAACGATTTCTCAGTCAATCCAAACCTTTATCACAACAACAAGCTTAGACCATCTTCAAAATCTACCAGAAAATCTAAGTATCTTCACTATTCAGGGTGGTAAAGTTGTTGTAAACTAATATTGACAACATTGTAAAAGAACTCCTGTTTTCACGGGAGTTCTCTTTATTTCTTTTACATAGAATAATTTGGTGCCTCATTAGTAATTTGTACATCATGAGGATGGCTTTCTTTCAAACCAGCACCAGACATTTCAATAAATTGAGCATTGTCATGTAACTCTTTAAGGTTAGCTGCACCACAGTAACCCATACCAGAGCGAATACCACCAATCATTTGGAAGACGATATCAGCTGCCGCTCCTTTATAAGCAACACGACCTTCAATTCCTTCTGGAACAAGTTTATTTGCTTCATTGACAGAACCTTGGAAGTAACGATCGCTTGAACCTTTCTTCATTGCTGCGATTGAACCCATACCACGGTATGTCTTGAATTTACGTCCTTGGAAGATTTCAGTTTCACCTGGAGCTTCATCAGTTCCAGCAAACATTGATCCAAGCATAACTGCATTTCCACCTGCAGCAAGGGCTTTTACAATATCTCCAGAATACTTGATTCCACCGTCAGCAATGATCGTTTTTCCATATTCACGCGCAACGGCTGCAGCATCGTAGATAGCTGTTACTTGTGGAACACCAACACCTGCAATCACACGAGTAGTACAGATAGAACCTGGTCCAATACCAACCTTGACAACATCTACACCTGCTTCGTAAAGTGCGCGCGCTCCCTCAGCAGTAGCAATATTTCCAGCAATCAAAGTACGATCTGGGAAGTGAGCACGAATCTCAGCAATTTTACGCAAGACACCTGCAGAATGACCATGTGCAGTATCAATAACAATCGCATCCGCCCCTGCCTCAAAAAGTGCCTCTGCACGTTCAAATGTATCTGAAGTAACACCTACTGCACCTGCAACTAAGAGACGACCAAACTCATCTTTAGCAGCATTTGGAAACTCAATAACTTTTTCAATATCTTTGATAGTAATCAAACCAGAAAGACGACCTTCTTCATCTACCAAAGGAAGTTTTTCAATACGGTGTTCTTGAAGAATGCTCTCAGCTGTTGCAAGATCTGTACCCACAGGAGCAGTAACAAGATTTTCACTAGTCATATGATTTGAGATTGGTTGGTTATAATCTGAAATAAAACGAAGATCTCGGTTTGTCAAAATACCAACCAATTTACGATTTTCAAGTGTTTCAACAACTGGAACACCACTGATGCGGTAACGTCCCATAAGCTCATCTGCTTCAGCAATTGTATGTTCAGGCGTCAAGAAGAAGGGATCAATAATAACCCCATTTTCAGAACGTTTTACCTTGCGAACCTCGTCTGCTTGTTGAGCAATTGACATGTTTTTATGGATAACTCCGAGACCACCTGCACGAGCAATAGCAATAGCCATTTGACTCTCTGTTACTGTGTCCATGGCAGCGGTAATAATTGGGATATTTAAAGTCAAATTATCTGCCAATTTAGTTGTTAAATCTGCATCGTTAGGCAACACATGACTTTCAGCTGGAATAAGCAATACATCATCAAAGGTAAAACCTTTTTTCAAAAATTTAGTGTCCCAATTAGACATTCGAAGTTTCCTCTTTTCTTTCTTTTTGAGCTTGACTCTTTTTATATTGTATCTATCATACCATTCTATAAAAATTTGTCAAATGTTACAGGGGTAAATAAAAAACTATCTTTTCTTTGAGATAGAAATGATAGTTTCTTGTAAAAATAAACTTAGTTAAAGTAATGAAGTCCCATTGCTCCTTTAACCTCAGATAGGGTTTGACCTGCAACTTCACGCGCTCTTTCACTACCTTTTTGAAGCATATTATAAACTTCTCCCATATCCTTAGCAAATTCGATACGGCGCTCACGAATAGGACCCAGTTCACGTTCTAATATTTCAAGTAGATAACGCTTGGTCTTCACATCACCAAGACCACCTCGTTGATAATGTTCTTTCATTTCAGCAATTTCTTGAGCATCTTCTGGACGACCAAAAACATCTAGATAATGAAAAACCATATTTCCTTCAATTTTACCTGGATCCTCAACTCGGATATGATCTGGATCTGTATACATACTCATTACTTTTTTACGCAAAGTATCCGCATCATCAGCTAAATAAATACCGTTATTGAGGGATTTAGACATTTTAGCATTTCCATCTAAACCAGGCAAACGCCCTGCTCTCTCATTTTCTGGATAAATACCTTCCGGTTCTACCAAAACATCACAGTTATATGCATTGTTAAAAGAACGAACAATCTCACGGGTTTGCTCAATCATTGGTTTCTGATCTGTCCCAACAGGAACATAATTAGCCTTGAAAGCTGTGATGTCAGCTGCTTGAGCGATTGGATAGACCAAGAATCCTGTCGGAATGCTTTCTCCAAACCCTTTCTGAGCAATCTCTGTTTTTACTGTCGGATTTCGTTCCAAACGTGCTAATGAAACTAGATTCATATAGTACATAGACAACTCAGCTAATTCTGGAATTTCACTTTGAATAAAGATTGTCGATTTACTGGGATCCAATCCAACTGCAAGATAATCCAAAGCTACATTTCCGATAGACTCTATAATGGTTTGAGGATCTTTGGCGTGATCTGTCAAGGCTTGTTGGTCAGCCAAGAACACAAACATGTCATACTTATCCTCTTCCTGTAATAATACTCGATTTTTGAGACTTCCAACATAATGTCCAATATGCAATTTTCCTGTTGGACGGTCTCCTGTTAAAATAATGGGTTTAGTCATTTTGTTCTCCTTCGATATAGTCCCTTCAATTATAGCATTTTTTTAATGAAATAACTGCAATTTATCAAAATAAATCAACCTTGCTATTTACTGCTTTTTGTAAAGAGAGTTGTAAACATAATTTACACAAAATTGACAGATAAAAATTTGAATATTTCCGTATTTTCTAGTAGAATAAATATATTACACATATAGGAGAAAAACATTGCTTACAGTATCTGATGTTTCACTACGTTTTAGTGATCGTAAACTTTTTGATGATGTCAATATCAAATTTACAGAAGGAAATACTTATGGATTAATTGGTGCTAATGGTGCTGGAAAATCAACCTTTTTAAAAATTTTAGCTGGAGATATCGAACCTACTACTGGTCACATCTCTCTTGGTCCAGATGAACGTCTCTCTGTTCTTCGTCAAAATCACTTTGACTATGAAGATGAACGTGCCATTGATGTCGTTATCATGGGAAATGAAAAACTTTATAGCATCATGAAGGAGAAAGATGCCATCTACATGAAGGAAAATTTCTCAGATGAGGATGGAGTGCGTGCTGCCGAACTCGAAGGAGAGTTTGCCGAGCTTGGAGGTTGGGAAGCAGAAAGTGAAGCCTCTCAACTCCTTCAAAACCTAAACATTCCAGAAGAATTGCACTATCAAAACATGAGCGAATTGGCCAACGGTGAAAAAGTAAAAGTTCTCCTTGCCAAAGCACTTTTTGGTAAACCAGATGTGCTTCTATTGGACGAGCCTACCAACGGTTTGGACATCCAATCGATTACTTGGTTAGAAGACTTCTTGATTGACTTTGATAACACAGTTATCGTAGTATCCCACGACCGTCACTTCTTAAACAAAGTATGTACTCACATGGCCGACCTTGACTTTGGAAAAATCAAACTCTATGTCGGAAACTATGACTTCTGGAAGGAATCTTCTGAACTCGCTGCTAAATTGCTAGCAGACCGTAATGCCAAAGCAGAAGAAAAAATTAAACAATTGCAAGAGTTCGTTGCTCGTTTCTCTGCCAATGCTTCTAAATCAAGACAAGCAACATCACGTAAGAAAATGCTTGATAAGATTGAACTAGAAGAAATTGTTCCATCTAGTCGTAAATATCCATTTATCAACTTTAAAGCGGAACGTGAGATTGGTAATGATCTCTTGACAGTAGAAAATCTAACTGTAAAGATTGATGGTGAGACTATTTTAGATAATATCAGCTTTATCTTGCGTCCAGGTGATAAGACAGCTCTTATTGGTCAAAATGACATCCAAACGACTGCATTAATTCGTGCAATCATGGGGGACATTGACTATGAAGGAACTGTCAAGTGGGGAGTAACTACTAGCCGTTCTTACTTGCCAAAAGATAACTCGGCAGATTTTGCAGGAGGAGAGTCAATCCTTGACTGGTTACGTCAATTCGCAAGTAAAGAAGAAGATGACAATACTTTCCTACGTGGCTTCCTCGGCCGTATGCTCTTCTCTGGAGATGAGGTTAACAAACCTGTAAATGT
Source organism: Streptococcus mitis (assembly GCF_000960005.1). GTDB lineage: Bacteria > Bacillota > Bacilli > Lactobacillales > Streptococcaceae > Streptococcus > Streptococcus mitis_CK. The sequence goes on from NZ_JYGP01000002.1 coordinate 1,482,566, forward strand.
CTTGTCAGGGGGAGAAAAAGTTCGTGTCATGCTTTCAAAACTCATGCTCTTAAAATCAAATGTCCTTGTACTTGATGATCCAACCAATCACTTGGACTTGGAATCTATCTCAAGCTTGAATGATGGATTGAAAAACTTTAAAGAATCAATCATCTTTGCCAGCCATGACCACGAGTTTATTCAAACTCTAGCCAACCATATCATTGTCTTGTCTAAAAATGGCGTCATTGACCGTATAGATGAAACCTATGATGAATTCCTAGAGAATGCAGAAGTACAAGCAAAAGTTAAAGAACTTTGGAAAGACTAAAATCTTCAAAACTCAGTTGGGTTAACCAGCTGAGTTTTCTAACATTTTATGAGGTAACATGAAATTATTTTTTAAAACATATTGGACCTATTTTGTTTCTTTCATCATTCCCATAATCATTATGATAGGAGTATATCTATCTCAAGGTATCTACTGGAATAGCGATACATCTCCACTATTAGGAGACGGGTTTCATCAATACGTTATTTTTGATATAGCTCTAAGAAATATCCTACATGGAAATGGTAGTCTGTTTTACACCTTTACAAGTGGTCTCGGATTAAATTTCTATGCCCTATCTAGTTATTACTTGGGTAGTTTCTTTTCACCACTAGTTTACTTTTTTGATCTAACTAATATGCCAGATGCTGTCTATCTGACAACTCTCTTAAAATTTGGATTGATTGGTTTGTCAACTTACTTTAGTTTAAATAAATTATTTCAATCGATTCTTAAACCTTTAAAAATAGCTTTATCTACTTCCTATGCTCTGATGAGTTTCACTGTCAGTCAATTAGAGATAAAAACCTGGCTAGATGTTTTTATCTTGATTCCTTTAATTATAACTGGTTTACATCTGATTATCACTGAAAAAAAAATCCTATTATACTTTACAAGTCTGTCAATTTTATTTATTCAAAATTATTATTTTGGCTATATGACAGCATTGTTTCTTATTTTCTGGTATCTCTGCCAAATTTCTTGGGACTTTAAAACTCGAAAATCATCTTTTCTTGATTTCATAATCACCTCCGTTTTAGCTGGTATGGCTAGTTTGATTCTGACTCTTCCTACTCTATTTGATTTACAGACACATGGGGAAAAATTAACTGAAATTACAAAGTTTCAAACTGAAAGTAGCTGGTATCTTGATCTTTTTGCTAAGCAATTCATTGGTTCATTTGATACAACAAAGTATGGGGCCATCCCAATGATTTTTGTTGGACTACTTCCCTTTATTTTGACCATTTTATTTTTTACGCTGAAATCTATTAAGTTTCACGTGAAACTTATCTATGCAATTTTCTTTGCATTTCTAATTGCCAGCTTTTATATAGAAGCTCTTGATTTATTTTGGCAAGGTATGCATACTCCAAATATGTTTTTACATCGCTATGCTTGGATTTTCTCTACCTTGTTAATTTACACAGCAGCGGAAGTCTTAAATCGTCTGAAAGAAATTAAAATCTGGAATTTTTTAGTTTCGCTTTTTCTTATAGTAACAGGATTTTTAGCTACCATCTATCTAAAATCACATTATTCTTTTTTAACAGATTTGAATATTCTGCTTACTCTTGAATTTTTAGTTGTCTATTCTCTTTTACTCCTTGCAGTTATCAAAAAGTTTATCTCTGTAAATCTATTTGCCATTCTAATCTCTTTATTTATAATGGTTGAAATAAGTTTAAATGCTTCATCTCAAATGGATGGAATTGCTAAGGAATGGGGATTTGCTTCTCGAAGTGCATATAATCGAGATATCCCAGCTATGGAATCTTTCTCAACAGATATTGGAAATCAATTTACTCGTACTGAAAAACTAGAGACTCAGACAGGAAATGACAGTATGAAATTCAACTACAATGGAATATCTCAATTTTCATCTGTTCGAAATCGTTCAGCAAGCTCTACTTTAGATAAACTTGGTTTTAAATCCTCTGGTACTAATCTCAATCTCCGCTATGCTAACAATAGTATTTTGGCTGATAGTTTATTTAGCATACAGTACAATATATCAGACAGTCCTATTGATAAGTATGGATTCCAAGATATCTATCAAAAAGATAATCTTACCCTATATGAAAATCAATACTCTCTTCCGATTGCATTTGCTAGTCAATCTGTTTACAATGATGTCAAGTTCAATGAACATACCTTGGATAATCAGGCCTCATTTTTAAATCAACTTGCTAATGTCAATTTTGATTATTTTTCTCCGATCCCTTATGACAAAACAGAGAATACTGATGATTTAATTACTGTTACAAGTTCTTCAAATGAGGATGCAGCAATCCAGTATCAAATTGAGGTTCCCGAAAACAGTCAAGTTTATCTTTCTATCACAAACCTTCACTTTTCTAATGACAAACAAAAAAAGGTTGACATCCTTGTAAATGGAGAAAAGAAAACTTTTACAACTGATAATGTCTTCTCCTTCTTTAATCTAGGCTATACAAAAGAGAAAAAAACTTTCAATATCAATGTTAGTTTCCCTGGAAATTCACAAGTATCATTTGAATCTCCTACCTTCTATCGTTTAGATACCAAAACTTTCACCGAGGCAATTCAAAAAATTAAAGAACAACCTGTCACAGTATCAACTTCTAAAAACAAGGTCTTTGCTACATATGATATCAAACAAGATACGTCCATTTTCTTCACCATTCCTTATGACAAAGGCTGGTCTGCCTACCAAGATGGTAAGAAAATAGAAATTAAACAAGCTCAAACTGGTTTTATGAAAGTTGATATTCCTAAAGGAAAAGGAACTATTACACTTTCCTTTATTCCCAATGGTTTTATTACTGGATCAATCTGTTCCTTTACTTCACTTTTACTATTTGGAATTTATAATCACAAACGAAAGACATCTAATACATAAAAAAATCGACCAATTGGTCGATTTTTTTAATATTCTTCCATTTTCTTAGGTTGATAGGCTAGCATACCTAAACCAGTAAATAGAGCTAGTATGACAGCTAGGAAAATGGCTTGCTGATGAATATTTCCTGTCATAGAGATTGTTTCTCGTAATCCAGAAACTGAATAACTCATTGGTAACCAGGGATTAATGGCTCTAAAGAAATCATTTGTCAAAGCAAGTGGGTAAGTACCTGCACTTGATGCTAACTGTAATAAAAGCAAGATAAGAGAGAAGAAAGCTCCTATACGGCTATTCCATGTTGTTAAAGCGGTCACCATGGACATGAATACTAAACTTGTTAGGATAATGAGAATAAATGTTCTCATCTCATGATTTGCAGTTAAACCAATAAGATGAACTCCTCCATATACCAAAATTCCTGCTAAAACAGCTATAATACCATTTATTTCAGCTCGAGATTTCAACCAAGCCCAACGGCTCTCCGGATGACGTCCTGAAGGCAACTTCGCAAAGATCATATTCGTTGATATTGCTGCAACAAAAAGAGCAACTGATATCATATAAGGAGCCATTGCAATTCCATTTACAGGAACTTGATCATTGTCTGTTTTTGAAAGACTGAGTGGATTTGACAAAATCTCTGCATTTTGAGATTCCGTTGATGCTGATTTAAGTTGATCTCTAGCATTACTTAATCCTTGTCCCAAAGAAGCAACTCCTATCTGTAAACCTTCCAATCCAGAAGTTAACTTTGTTCCACCTTCTGCAAGTTTACCAGATCCATCTGCCAATTTATTAGCTCCATTCTCTAATTGAGAAGCACCTGAAAGTAACTGACTAGATTTGTCTGCTAATTGACCAGATCCTGATTGTAATTTATCAACTCCTGCCATTAATTCTTGACTCTTTTGATTCAATTGGTTAGAGCCAGTTGATAATTTTTCAATACCAGACACTAATTCTGGAGTTTTTTCAACTAATTGACCAACTCCTGCTGTCAAGTTAGAAGATTTTTGTGTCAAGGTAGTTGAGCCTGAAACTAGTTGATCCAGACTACCTGTCAAGGTGGAATTCTTTTCACTTAGTTGACTTGCGCCTTGAGAAACTTTATCAACACCTGCAGTATATGCATTTACACCCGATGTAATCGACTGACTGGCAGGAACTAATTTGCTAGCAACAGCTCCTTGTATCTCTGTTAATCCACTTGACAATCCTGTCAAAGAAGTAGAAGCAATAGGTAATACTTGATTAGCTTGATTTTTTAAAGTCGAAAGATTAGAAGATTGATTTTGTAAGTTTTCTAAACTTCCTTGTAAACCTTGAACTAAAGCTACAATTGACTGTGCTGATTGAATACTATCAGTCGAATTTTGAGATACAGAAGCACTTATCTCAGCTTGTTGCTCACTTGTCAAAGATTGATAAGCTGCTGTCGATTGAATATTAGCTAATGTAGTCGCTTTATCAGAATGAGCACTTGCTAACATTTGATTAGAAAGAAATACTATACTTGATAAAACAGAATCTAATTGTTTTGTATCTCCAACATCAATATTTTGAATAGCTTGATTTAACTGATTTAGACCAGAAGATAATTGATTAATTTGATCTTTTTGCTCAGACGAAGCATCTAACTTGCTAGAAAGTTGTTGAATTCCTTCACTTAATTGCTCCACCCCCATTCGAAGTGTAGCTGATTGATTAGATAACTGATTAGCACCTGTTGCAAGACTTCCCACTCCATTGGTGTAGGCACTAACACCAGATGAAAATTGATTAAGACCAGCATTGAGCTGAGAAACACCGCCAGTATAGGACTCTACACCAGTATATAGTTGATTGATTCCCCTCACTAATTCAGGACTTTTAGAAGATAATTGACCTAATCCGCTATCTAATTGACTCACTGCACCAGTATATGTAACTAAACCACTATTAAAATTTCCTAATCCAAGATGAAGTTGTTCAACACCAGAGACATAAGAGGATAATTCTTTAGTAAACTGCTCCGTTCCATTTGAAAATGTTAAACTTGAATCTGCTAAAGAGTGTAGGTTAGTAGTTAATGTTTGACTTCCTGCCACTAACTGATTCGCTCCATCAGTTAGTTTTTCACTACCAGACGCTGCTTGACTCATACCATCCTTTAAATCGACCATCTTGTTAAAGAAAGCTTTAGTATAAGTCTCGGTTACATTGGTAGAAACACTCTGCTTTAATTGTGTCATAGCAGAATCGCTCATCTTGCTGGCAATAAAACTATGGCCACTTGAAGTCTGATAATCGATTTGCATTTGCTCTGGATGATCCGTTAAAATAGAAGCTGCTTTTTCAGATAAATCACTTGGTAAAGTCACTACCATATAGTAATCGCCATCTTCCAATCCCTTCTTTCCTTCCTCTTCATCTACAAAATGAAAATCCAAGGTTTTATTTTCTTTTAAATTAGACACCATGTCTTTTCCTATTGCCATAGTATTATCATTATAGGAAGCCTCTTTATCATTATTGACAACTGCCACAGGTAAGTCAGACAATTGTCCATATGGGTCCCACATTGATGACAAAAATATGATATTGTACAGAGCGGGAATAAGAGAAATCCCTATCATGACAATAATAAAGGTTGGTTTTTTAAAAATTGCTTTCCATTCTTTAAACATAGTTTCTCCTTTTTTAAACATATTGTCTAAAATTTTGATATAATAGATTATACAATAAAAAATCTAAATTACAAGATAAAAAATCCATTTTTAGACATATAGTCTAATTTGTTTACAAGGAGGAAGTATGCAAGAAAGTAATAAACGATTAAAAACAAAGCGAACTATTGAAAATGCTATGGTACAATTACTGATGGAACAGCCATTTGATCAAATTTCTACTGTCAAGTTAGCAGAAAAAGCCGGAATTAGTCGTTCCAGCTTCTATACTCACTATAAGGATAAGTATGATATGATTGAGCACTATCAAAGCAAGCTATTTCATACATTTGAATATATTTTCCAAAAACATGCTCATCACAAAAAAGATGCTATTTTAGAAGTCTTTGAATATCTAGAGTCAGAACCACTTCTGGCTGCCCTTCTTTCTGAAAATGGGACTAAAGAAATCCAAAATTTCTTACGAAATAAACTTCATATCATGCTCAGCACAGATTTACAAAAACGCTTTATGCAACTGAATCTCAATACCACTGAATTAGAATATAGTAGCATCTATCTAACTCACGCACTTTTTGGTGTCTGCCAAACTTGGATTGCACATGGAAAAAAAGAAAGTCCTCAAGAAATAACAGACTTCCTTATGAAAATGCTTGGTGATACAAATTGATACAAAAAGAGGAACACAGTTGTGTTCCCTTTTACCTATACTCCGCCAGTAGGACTCGAACCTACGACATCATGATTAACAGTCATGCGCTACTACCAACTGAGCTATGGCGGATAAAATAGTCCGTACGGGATTCGAACCCGTGTTACCGCCGTGAAAAGGCGGTGTCTTAACCCCTTGACCAACGGACCTTCTATCTGTAGCAGATATAACCATTATATCAATTTCTTGCTAATTGTCAATTACTTTTGAGATTTTTTCTCTAGAATATCTTTCAATTTTCTAATTTTTAATCTTGAAATAGGACAACGATGGTCTTCATAGAAAACAATTTCTAGGTTTTTTCGATCAATTTCTCTGATATTGCCTATATTTACCAAAAATGACTTATGAGGAGAATAAAATCGCTGAGTATGTTTGTCCTTTTCCTGAATATCTGTCATGGTACCATAAAATTCTTTTGCAAAATTCTTACCAATAATGCGCAATTTATGAGAAACTCCTGTCGTTTCAATATACAGAATGTCATGATAAGGAATTTTTAAATCATTTCCCTTGTAATTGTAGTCAAAATAATCTACCACATCTTCATTTTCAAGTAACATACTCTTCGTGTAGAAGATATTTTGCTCAATTCTCTTCTTAAATAACTCATCATTAATATCCTTATCAACAAAATCTAGAGCTGATACCTGGTATTTATAGGTTAGAGTAGCAAACTCTGATCGACTTGTGATAAAGACGATAATAGCGTAAGGATTGTGATGACGAATAAACTGAGCAACTTCAAACCCTTTTTTCTCAATTCCATGAATATCAATATCTAGAAAATAAAGCTGGTTTACTTCATCATTTTCGATATATTCCTTAAATTCACGAACTTTTCCCGTTGTCTTGTATGATATTGGAATATTCGATTCTTTCGAAATTTCATCCAATATTCTCTCTAGTCTCACTTGATGTTCAATAACATCTTCTAAAATTAAAACTTTCATTCAAATTCCCTCTTAAATCTAATGATTTGTCTAAATGTACTGCCTTCCATCTCTGTTTCTAAAATAATATTATTGTACTTATCTAGTAGTTCTTTCACATTATTTAATCCTACTCCGCGATTTCTTCCCTTAGTAGAGAATCCTAAAGCAAATAGATCTCCTGAAGGAGTCATCGTCATTTTACATGAATTCTGAATCACAATCACTGTTTCAGTTTCCATCTTAATAACTGCTACTTCCATCTGCTTTTTATAACTATCAGCCGATCCTTCGACAGCATTGTTCAATAAAACACTCATAATACGAACTAAATCCAGAAGGTCTATTGGTAGTCTAGTAATTATATCTTTTACTTCCAGTGTAAACTCTACACCGTTATTTCGAGCATAGACAATTGACTGAGCAACCAAACTTCGTAAAGCTGAATCTTCTATGTTGTTCAAATCAAAGTAAGTGTACTTATCTGAACGCAGTTTGTGATTAGCTTTGACCAAAACTTCATTGTAAACTCTGTCAATCTCCTGTAAATTACCACTGTCAATTGCCATCTGCATACTGACAAGCATCCCAGCATAGTCATGTCGAAAACCACGGATTTCATTATACAGACCGACAATTTCATCTGTGTAGTTTTGTAAATGTTTCTGTTCAAATTTCTTCTGCTTCAAAGCAATCTCTTTTTCCATTTGTTCTTTATAAGAATTCATTGCAAAGAAAATCAAAAGTAGAGAAATAAAGACAATAGATGATAAAATACTTCCAAAACTATTCAAATGTTTAATCGTACTTACCATATCTGAAACGAAAGATGCAACATGTAGCAGTAGTAAGGCAAAAAATACTTTTTTCAAAAAAGGATAAAGGTAGTCCTTATCAAAATAGGCTAGTTCCAAATGGAAATAATGAATGATTTTTAAGACAACAAAATAGGTCAACGTTGAGATTGCTAAAAAGAATAGGCCATAATATTGTAAAACAAAATTGTCTCCTGTTATAGAGGAGAAAGTCACGGACAGAAAGTTATGAGTGCTCTCATATAAAAGAGATAGTAGCAAACTTAGGAATAGTCCTCTATCCCTCTCATACTGTTTGATCCATCGAAAATAGGAATATAATCCCAAAGGAAATAAAAATGTTACAATTCCTAACCCATCTAAAGATAGAAAATAGAAGGGAAGTTCAAGTACTGCTTCTACTAGTAATGTATAAGCACCAAAAACGTATAGTTCCTTTGCTTTTATTTGACCTTTACAAATTAAATGGTAACTGTGACTAAGAATTAGAAAATATAATATAAAATCCACTACTAAGAAAAAATCCATTCTGCTACTCCTTTATCTTCTTCTAAATAAATTAAATAAAGCACCATCTGGTTTCCTCATCTCCCCACCTTGAATCTTTTGCAAGTCTTTTTCCTTCAAGGCTACAAACTGTTCCAATTTAACTGTGTTTTTCATAATAAAATCTCCTAAAATGTTTTTTTCCTGTAAGCTAACTTACAAAAACTATTATACAAAATGGAATTTCGTTTTAGATAAAATTCTCTCAACTGTCATTTTTTTCTCCCCAAGTGTACTTTTTTAAGAAAAAAGCCGGGAAAATTCCCAGCTTTGCTACTATATTGATCCCAGCAGGATTCGAACCTGCGACCGTTCGCTTAGAAGGCGAATGCTCTATCCAGCTGAGCTATGAGACCTGATACAGTTATTCTACCAAAAATTCAATTGAAAGTCAATTTTCTATTTATGATAGGGCGAGCCCTGTTGTATTGTAAAAGCCCGATAGATTTGTTCAACAAGGACTAGTCTCATTAACTGATGGGGCAAGGTTAAGCGACCAAAACTAACAGAAAGATTGGCTCTCTTTTTTACATCCTGTGCTAATCCCAGACTCCCTCCAATAATAAATGTAAGAGTAGAAAATCCTTTTATAGAAGCTTCTTCTAATTGTTTACTAAATTCTTCTGAGGAGAAAGTTTTCCCTTCGATAGCCAACACAATAACGAAATCACGGTCACCAACTTTTGATAAAATTCTCTGACCTTCTATTTCTAAAATCTTTTGATTTTCTGATTCACTAGCCTTATCTGGTGTTTTTTCATCTGCTAGCTCAATCATTTCAAGCTTAGCAAATCGAGAAATTCTTTTTGAATACTCTGTAATACCATCTTTTAAATACTTTTCTTTCAGTTTCCCAACTGTTACAACTTTAATTTTCATGACTCTATTCTAACATATTCTCTATTTTTTCACATCTTATTCACAAAACAAAAGGTTAATTTTAGCCGAGAAAACCACAGATTTTTGAAAGTTATCCACAATCTGTGAAAAACTTTTTGTGTTTAAGTTATAATTAAGCTAGTCAGTTTATACTTTCAGTAATTCAAAAATATGGAGGCAAATATGAAACATTTAAAAACATTTTACAAAAAAGGGTTTCAATTATTAGTCGTTATCGTCATTAGCTTTATTAGTGGAGCCTTGGGTAGCTTTTCAATAAACCAACTAACTCAAAAAAGTACTGTAAGTACCTCTAACAACAATAGTACTATTACACAGACTGCCTATAAGAATGAAAATTCAACAACACAGGCTGTTAACAAAGTAAAAGATGCTGTTGTTTCAGTTATTACTTATTCAGCAAACAGACAAAATAGCGTATTTGGTAATGATGATACTGACACAGATTCTCAGCAAATCTCTAGTGAAGGATCTGGGGTTATTTATAAAAAGAATGACAAAGAAGCTTACATCGTCACCAATAATCACGTTATAAATGGCGCCAGCAAAGTAGATATTCGTTTGTCAGATGGAACTAAAGTACCCGGAGAAATTGTCGGAGCGGACACTTTCTCTGATATTGCTGTCGTCAAAATCTCTTCAGAAAAAGTGACAACAGTAGCTGAGTTTGGTGATTCTAGCAAGTTAACCGTAGGAGAAACTGCCATTGCTATTGGTAGCCCATTGGGTTCTGAATATGCAAATACTGTCACTCAGGGTATTGTATCTAGTCTTAATCGAAATGTATCTTTAAAATCTGAAGATGGACAAGCCATTTCTACAAAAGCCATCCAAACTGATACTGCTATTAACCCAGGTAACTCTGGTGGCCCACTAATCAATATTCAAGGACAGGTTATCGGAATTACCTCAAGTAAAATTGCAACAAATGGAGGAACATCTGTAGAAGGTCTTGGTTTTGCAATCCCTGCAAATGATGCTATCAATATTATTGAACAGTTAGAAAAGAACGGAAAAGTGACTCGTCCAGCTTTGGGAATTCAAATGGTCAATCTCTCAAATATTAATACAAGTGATCTTAGAAGACTGAATATTCCAAGTAACGTAACATCTGGTGTCGTTGTTCGTTCTGTACAAAGTAATATGCCTGCCAATGGTCACCTTGAAAAATACGATGTTATTACAAAAGTAGATGACAAAGACATTGCTTCATCAACAGACTTACAAAGTGCTCTTTACAATCATTCTATCGGAGACACCATTAAGATAACTTACTATCGTAACGGTAAAGAAGAAACTACATCTATTAAACTTGACAAGAGTTCAGGTGATTTAGAATCTTAATTAACATCTATGTAAAGAAAGCTTTACATAAGAGAAAAGATGTGTTAGTGTAGAATCATGGAAAAATTTGAAATGATTTCTATCACGGATATACAAAAAAATCCCTATCAACCTCGAAAAGAATTTGATGGAGAAAAACTACATGAACTAGCACAGTCTATCAAAGAAAATGGGGTCATTCAACCGATTATTGTTCGTCAATCTCCTGTTATTGGTTATGAAATCCTTGCAGGAGAGAGACGCTATCGGGCTTCACTTTTAGCTGGTCTAACGTCTATCCCAGCTGTTGTTAAACAGCTCTCAGACCAAGAGATGATGGTCCAGTCCATCATTGAAAATTTACAAAGAGAAAATTTAAATCCAATAGAAGAAGCACGCGCCTATGAATCTCTTGTAGAGAAAGGATTTACCCATGCTGAAATTGCAGATAAAATGGGCAAGTCTCGTCCATATATCAGCAACTCTATTCGCTTGCTGTCCTTGCCAGAACATATCCTCTCAGAAGTAGAAAATGGCAAACTATCACAAGCCCATGCACGTTCTCTAGTTGGCTTGAATAAGGAACAACAAGACTATTTCTTTCAACGGATTATATATGAAGACATTTCTGTAAGGAAGTTAGAAGCTCTTCTGACAGAGAAAAAACAAAAGAAAAAGAAAAAAAATGATTATTTCATACAAAATGAAGAAGAACAGTTAAAAAAACTACTCGGATTAGATGTAGAAATCAAATTGTCTAAAAAAGACAATGGAAAAATCATTATTTCTTTTTCAAATCAAGAAGAATACAGTAGAATTATCAACAGCCTGAAATAAGGCTGTTCTTTTATTTTTTTTATCTCACAAGGTTATCCACTAATTTTTTTGATAAAAAGCTTAATAAATCAATAGTTTCTGCTTTTATCCCCAAGCTGTGGATAAAACTTGATAACATTGTGGATTATTTTTCACAGCTTGTGGAAAATTCTTGCTATCTATGGTAAAATAAGTCTAGCATTAAACTTTTAAATAGTAAAGGAGGAGAAAGGATTGAAAGAAAAACAATTTTGGAATCGTATATTAGAATTTGCTCAAGAAAGACTGACTCGATCCATGTATGATTTCTATGCTATTCAAGCTGAACTCATCAAGGTAGAGGAAAATGTTGCCACTATATTTTTACCACGATCTGAAATGGAAATGGTCTGGGAAAAACAACTAAAAGATATTATTGTAGTTGCTGGATTTGAAATTTATGATGCTGAGATAACTCCCCACTATATTTTCATCAAACCTCAATATACTACCGTCTCACAAGTTGAAGAAGCTCCAAATTCAACTCTTTATGACTATAGTCCAAAGTTAGCATCTATTCCTTATTCGGATACTGGATTAAAAGAAAAATATACCTTTGATAATTTTATTCAAGGGGATGGGAATGTTTGGGCAGTATCAGCCGCTTTGGCTGTTTCTGAAGATTTAGCCTTGACCTATAATCCTCTTTTTATCTATGGAGGACCTGGCCTTGGTAAGACTCACTTACTCAATGCAATTGGGAATGAGATTTTGAAAAATATTCCTGATGCGCGTGTGAAGTACATCCCTGCTGAAAGCTTTATCAACGACTTTCTTGAACACCTGAGACTGGGAGAAATGGAAAAATTCAAAAAAACTTACCGTAGCCTTGATCTCTTGTTAATTGATGATATCCAATCGCTGAGTGGAAAAAAAGTTGCAACTCAAGAAGAATTTTTCAATACTTTCAATGTTCTCCATAGCAATCAAAAACAAATTGTTCTGACTAGTGATCGTAGTCCTAAACACTTAGAGGGACTTGAAGAAAGACTTGTCACGCGCTTTAGCTGGGGATTGACGCAAAACATCACACCACCTGACTTTGAGACACGTATTGCCATTTTACAAAGCAAAACAGAGCATTTAGACTACCATTTCCAAAGTGATACCCTAGAATACCTAGCTGGCCAATTTGATTCAAACGTCCGAGAACTTGAAGGAGCAATCAACGACATCACTTTAATTGCCCGAGTGAAGAAGATTAAGGATATCACAATCGATATCGCTGCCGAGGCTATTCGAGCACGTAAACAAGATGTTAACCAAATGCTCGTCATCCCAATTGATAAAATCCAAAATGAAGTTGGTAACTTTTATGGTGTCAGCGTCAAAGAAATGAAGGGAAGCAGACGCCTTCAAAATATTGTGTTAGCCCGTCAAGTAGCCATGTATTTATCTAGAGAACTAACAGATAATAGTCTTCCAAAAATTGGGAAGGAATTTGGTGGAAAAGATCACACAACAGTCATTCATGCCCATGCTAAAATTAAATCTTTGATTGATGAAGACGATAATTTACGCTTAGAAATTGAATCAATCAAAAAGAAAATTAAATAACTTGTGGATAACTTTCACTTTATTATCTTTTTTATCCACATTTTTTAAACAAGCCAAAAAACTTGATATGACTTGTTTAAAGTCTGTTTTCCACAGATTTCACAGACTCTATTATTACTATTATCCTTCTAATACTAAAAATAAATAAAGGAGAATCCATGATTCATTTTTCAATTAATAAAAATTTATTTCTACAAGCATTAAATACTACTAAGAGAGCTATTAGTTCTAAAAATGCTATTCCTATTTTATCAACCGTAAAAATTGACGTGACTAATGAAGGTGTTACTTTAATTGGTTCAAATGGTCAAATTTCAATTGAAAATTTTATTTCTCAAAAAAATGAAGATGCTGGTTTGTTAATTACTTCTTTAGGTTCGATCCTTCTTGAAGCTTCTTTCTTTATCAATGTTGTATCTAGTCTACCTGATGTGACTCTTGATTTTAAAGAAATTGAACAAAATCAAATTGTTTTAACCAGTGGCAAATCAGAAATTACCCTAAAAGGAAAAGATAGTGAACAATATCCACGAATCCAAGAAATTTCAGCAAGCACTCCTTTAATTCTTGAAACAAAATTACTCAAGAAAATTATCAATGAAACAGCATTTGCTGCAAGTACACAAGAAAGTCGTCCGATTTTAACAGGTGTTCATTTTGTATTGAGTCAACACAAGGAGCTAAAAACAGTGGCAACAGACTCTCATCGTCTAAGCCAGAAAAAATTAACGCTTGAGAAAAATAGTGATGATTTTGATGTCGTTATTCCTAGCCGTTCTCTACGCGAATTTTCAGCGGTATTTACAGATGATATCGAAACTGTAGAGATTTTCTTTGCTAACAATCAAATCCTCTTTAGAAGCGAAAATATTAGCTTCTATACTCGTCTCCTCGAAGGAAACTATCCTGATACAGATCGCTTGATTCCGACAGACTTTAATACTACTATTACTTTTGATGTTGTAAATTTACGCCAGTCAATGGAACGTGCTCGCCTTTTATCAAGTGCGACTCAAAATGGTACTGTGAAACTTGAAATAAAAGATGGGGTTGTTAGCGCTCATGTTAACTCGCCAGAAGTTGGTAAAGTAAACGAAGAAATCGATACTGATCAGGTTACTGGTGAAGATTTGACCATTAGTTTCAACCCAACTTACTTGATTGATTCTCTTAAAGCTTTAAATAGCGAAAAAGTGACCATTAGTTTTATCTCAGCTGTTCGTCCATTTACTCTTGTGCCAGCGGACACTGATGAGGACTTCATGCAGCTCATTACACCAGTTCGTACAAATTAAGTGAAAGAGGTTGAGCCTGGCTCGCCTCTTTTATGATATAATCGAAAAAGAAAAGGAGAGTAGTATGTATCAAGTTGGAAATTTTGTTGAAATGAAAAAACCACATGCTTGCACAATCAAGTCAACAGGAAAAAAAGCTAATCGTTGGGAAATTACACGTGTAGGAGCAGATATCAAAATCAAATGTAGCAATTGTGACCATGTTGTCATGATGGGACGCTATGATTTTGATCGAAAAATGAATAAAATTATTGACTGAAAACCCTTAGTTAGAGGGTTAGCAAGTTTTCCCTTTTTGTGTTATAATATTAGGGATTGAAATGAAAACGGAGAATGAGAAAATATGGCTTTAACAGCAGGTATCGTTGGTTTGCCAAACGTTGGTAAATCAACACTATTTAATGCAATTACAAAAGCAGGAGCAGAGGCAGCGAACTACCCATTTGCAACGATTGATCCAAACGTTGGAATGGTGGAAGTTCCAGATGAACGCCTACAAAGATTGACTGAAATGATTACTCCTAAAAAGACAGTGCCAACAACATTTGAATTTACAGATATTGCAGGGATTGTAAAAGGAGCTTCAAAAGGAGAAGGGCTAGGGAATAAATTCTTGGCTAATATCCGTGAAGTAGATGCGATTGTTCATGTAGTTCGTGCTTTTGATGATGAAAATGTCATGCGCGAGCAAGGACGTGAAGATGCCTTTGTGGATCCACTTGCAGATATTGATACCATTAACCTAGAATTGATTCTTGCTGACTTAGAATCAGTCAATAAGCGCTATGCGCGTGTAGAAAAGATGGCACGTACACAAAAAGATAAAGAATCAGTAGCAGAGTTTAATGTTCTTCAAAAGATTAAACCAGTCCTTGAAGATGGAAAATCAGCTCGTACCATCGAATTTACAGATGAAGAACAAAAAGTTGTCAAAGGTCTCTTCCTTTTGACGACTAAACCAGTTCTTTATGTAGCGAATGTAGATGAGGATGTGGTTTCAGAACCTGACTCTATCGACTATGTCAAACAAATTCGTGAATTTGCAGCGACAGAAAATGCTGAAGTAGTCGTTATTTCTGCGCGTGCTGAGGAAGAAATTTCTGAGTTAGACGATGAAGACAAGCAAGAGTTTCTTGAGGCACTTGGGTTGACAGAATCAGGCGTTGATAAGTTGACTCGTGCTGCTTACCATTTGCTTGGATTGGGAACTTACTTCACAGCTGGTGAAAAAGAAGTTCGCGCTTGGACCTTCAAACGTGGTATGAAGGCTCCTCAAGCAGCTGGTATTATCCACTCAGACTTTGAAAAAGGCTTTATCCGTGCAGTAACCATGTCATATGAGGATCTAGTGAAATATGGATCTGAAAAGGCAGTAAAAGAAGCTGGACGCTTGCGTGAAGAAGGTAAAGAATATATCGTCCAAGACGGCGATATCATGGAATTCCGATTTAATGTCTAAAAATTTAATAAATAGTGTCAATTAGGTTGGAAAAAAAATTCCAACCCTTTTGGCTTTTGAAAGGAAAAATAAATGACCAAATTACTTGTAGGATTAGGAAATCCAGGAGATAAATATTTTGAGACCAAACACAATGTTGGATTTATGTTGATTGACCAACTAGCGAAGAAACAGAATGTCACTTTTACACACGATAAGATATTTCAAGCTGACCTAGCATCCTTTTTCCTAAATGGAGAAAAAATTTATCTTGTCAAACCAACGACATTTATGAATGAAAGTGGAAAAGCGGTTCATGCTTTATTGACTTATTATGGTTTGGATATTGAAGATTTACTCATCATTTACGATGACCTTGACATGGAAGTTGGGAAAATTCGTTTAAGAGCAAAAGGTTCAGCAGGTGGTCATAATGGTATCAAGTCTATTATTCAACATATTGGAACCCAAACCTTTAATCGTGTTAAGATTGGAATCGGAAGACCTAAAAATGGAATGTCAGTTGTTAACCATGTTTTGAGTAAGTTTGACAAGGATGATTATATTGGTATTTTACAGTCTATTGACAAAGTTGACGATTCTGTAAACTACTATTTAAAAGAGAAAAACTTTGAAAAAACGATGCAGAGGTATAATGGATAAATGGTGACCTTATTAGATTTATTCTCAGAAAATGATCAGATAAAAAAATGGCATCAAAATCTGACAGATAAGAAAAGACAATTAATGTTAGGCTTGTCAACTTCTACAAAAGCTTTAGCAATTGCTAGTAGTTTGAGACAGGAAGATAAGATTTTGTTGTTGACGTCAACTTATGGAGAAGCAGAAGGACTTGTTAGTGATCTTATCTCTATCTTGGGTGAGGAACTTGTCTATCCATTTTTGGTAGATGACTCCCCTATGGTCGAGTTTTTGATGTCTTCACAAGAAAAAATCATTTCACGGGTTGAAGCCTTGCGTTTTTTGACTGATTCATCTAAGAAAGGGATTTTAGTTTGTAATATCGCAGCAAGCCGATTGATTTTACCGTCTCCCAATGTATTCAAAAATAGTATTGTAAAAATCTCAGTTGGTGAAGAATATGATCAACACGCGCTTATCCATCAGTTAAAGGAAATTGGCTATCGAAAAGTTACACAAGTACAAACTCAAGGCGAATTTAGTCTGCGAGGAGATATTTTAGATATTTTTGAAATATCCCAGTTAGAACCTTGCCGAATAGAGTTTTTTGGTGATGAAATTGATGGTATCAGGTCATTTGAAGTCGAAACACAATTATCGAAAGAAAATCAGACAGAACTTACTATCTTTCCAGCTAGTGATATGCTTTTAAGAGAAAAGGATTATCAACGAGGTCAGTCAGCTTTAGAAAAACAGATTACAAAAACGTTATCACCTATTTTAAAATCATACTTAGAAGAAATTTTTTCGAGTTTTTACCAAAAACAAGTGCATTTAGATTCTCGGAAATTTTTATCTTTGTGTTATGACAAGACATGGACTGTTTTTGACTATATTGAAAAAGATACCCCAGTATTCTTTGATGATTATCAGAAATTGATGAATCAGTATGAAGTCTTTGAAAGGGAGTTAGCACAATACTTTACAGAAGAATTACAGAACAGTAAAGTATTTTCTGAGATGCAGTATTTTGCTGATACAGAGCAAATCTATAAAAAACAGAGTCCGGTTACCTTTTTCTCTAATCTGCAAAAGGGGTTAGGAAATCTCAAGTTTGACCAAATTTATCAATTTAATCAATATCCTATGCAGGAGTTTTTCAATCAATTTTCTTTTCTAAAAGAAGAAATTGAGCGATACAAAAAAATGGATTATACTATTATCCTGCAGTCTAGCAATTCAATGGGAAGTAAAACATTGGAGGATGTTTTAGAGGAATACCAGATTAAATTGGATTCTAGAGATAAGTCAAGTGTTTGTAAAGAATCTGTAAACTTAATCGAGGGTAGTCTCAGACATGGTTTTCATTTTGTAGATGAAAAGGTTTTATTGATAACTGAACATGAGATTTTTCAAAAGAAATTGAAACGTCGTTTTCGAAGACAACATGTTTCAAACGCAGAGAGATTAAAAGATTACAATGAACTTGAAAAAGGAGATTACGTTGTTCACCATATCCATGGAATTGGTCAATATCTAGGGATTGAAACAATTGAAATCAAAGGGATTCACCGTGATTATGTCAGTGTCCAGTATCAAAATGGGGACCAAATTTCCATCCCAGTAGAGCAGATTCAGTTATTGTCCAAATATATTTCAAGTGACGGGAAAGCTCCTAAACTCAATAAATTAAATGACGGTCATTTCAAAAAAGCCAAGCAAAAAGTTAAGAACCAGGTAGAGGATATAGCTGATGATTTAATTAAACTTTATTCTGAGCGCAGCCAGTTGAAGGGATTTGCTTTTTCAGCTGATGATGAGGATCAACATGCTTTTGATGATGCCTTCCCTTATGTTGAAACGGATGATCAACTTCGTAGTGTTGAGGAAATCAAGAGAGATATGCAGGCTTGTCAGCCAATGGATCGACTTTTAGTTGGGGATGTTGGTTTTGGAAAGACTGAAGTTGCTATGCGTGCAGCCTTTAAGGCAGTCAATGATCACAAACAGGTTGTCGTTCTAGTTCCGACGACGGTTTTAGCGCAACAGCACTATACGAATTTTAAGGAACGATTCCAAAATTTTGCAGTTAATATTGATGTGTTGAGTCGCTTTAGAAGTAAAAAAGAGCAGACTGAAACACTTGAAAAATTGAAAAAGGGTCAAGTTGATATTTTGATTGGAACCCATCGTATTTTATCAAAAGATGTTGTGTTTGCTGATTTGGGCTTGATGATTATTGATGAGGAACAGCGATTTGGTGTCAAGCATAAGGAAACCTTGAAAGAACTGAAAAAACAAGTAGATGTCCTGACCTTGACAGCAACGCCAATTCCTCGTACCCTTCACATGTCTATGCTGGGAATCAGAGATTTGTCTGTCATTGAAACTCCGCCGACTAATCGTTATCCAGTGCAAACCTATGTCTTAGAAAAGAATGATAGTGTAATTCGGGATGCTGTCTTGCGTGAAATGGAGCGTGGAGGTCAAATTTACTATCTTTACAATAAAGTTGACACGATTGATCAGAAGGTTTACGAATTACAGGAGTTGATTCCAGAGGCTTCGATTGGTTATGTTCATGGGCAAATGAGTGAGATTCAGTTAGAAAATACTCTACTGGATTTCATTGAAGGTCAGTATGATATTTTGGTGACAACTACCATTATTGAGACAGGGGTGGACATTCCAAATGCCAATACTTTATTTATTGAAAATGCGGACCATATGGGCTTGTCAACCTTGTATCAGTTAAGAGGAAGAGTCGGTCGTAGTAATCGTATTGCTTATGCCTATCTCATGTATCGTCCAGAAAAATCAATCAGTGAAGTCTCCGAGAAGAGATTAGAAGCGATTAAAGGATTTACAGAATTGGGCTCTGGATTTAAGATTGCAATGCGAGATCTTTCGATTCGTGGAGCAGGAAATCTTTTAGGAAAATCCCAGTCTGGTTTCATTGATTCTGTTGGTTTTGAATTGTATTCGCAGTTATTGGAGGAAGCTATTGCTAAACGACATGGTAATGGGAACACAAGAACCAAAGGGAATGCTGAGTTGATTTTACAAATTGATGCCTATCTTCCTGATACCTATATTTCTGATCAACGACATAAGATTGAAATTTACAAGAAAATTCGTCAAATTGACAACCGTGCCAACTATGAAGAGTTACAAGAAGAGTTGATGGACCGCTTTGGAGAGTACCCAGACGTGGTAGCCTATCTTTTAGAGATTAGTTTGGTTAAGTCTTATCTTGACAAGGTCTTTGTTCAACGTGTGGAAAGAAAAGATAATAAGATTACAGTACAATTTGAAAAAGTCACTCAGCGATTGTTTTTGGCTCAAGATTATTTTAAATCTTTATCCGCAACGAATTTAAAAGCAGCCATAGCTGAGAATAAGGGATTAATGGAAGTTGTATTTGATATCCGAAACAAGAAGGACTATGAAATTTTAGAAGATCTGCTCATTTTTGGAGAAAGTTTATTAGAGATAAAAGAATCAAAGGAAGCAATTTCCATTTAACATTTTTCTTCTATAAAAGGGATAAAAATGGTACAATAATAATTTGAGGTAATAAAAATGAGACTAGACAAATATTTAAAAGTATCAAGAATTATCAAGCGTCGTACAGTCGCAAAAGAAGTAGCAGATAAAGGCAGAATCAAGGTAAATGGAATCTTGGCCAAAAGTTCAACGGATTTGAAAGTTAATGACCAAGTTGAAATTCGTTTTGGAAATAAGTTGCTACTTGTAAAAGTACTGGAGATGAAAGATAGTACAAAAAAAGAAGATGCAGCAGGCATGTATGAAATTATCAGTGAAACACGGGTAGAAGAAAATGTCTAAAAATATCGTACAATTGAATAATTCTTTTATTCAAAATGAGCACCAACGTCGTCGCTATCTGATGAAGGAACGACAAAAACGTAATCGTTTCATGGGTTGGGTTCTTATTTTGATGATTTTATTGTTCATTTTACCAACTTATAATCTTGCCCAAAGCTATCACCAATTACTCCAAAGACGTCAACAGTTATCAGACTTGCAAACTCAGTATCAAACCTTGAGTGAGGAAAAGGAGAAAGAGACAGCTTTTGCTACAAAGTTGAAAGATGAAGATTACGCTGCTAAATACATGCGTGCAAAATATTATTATTCTAAGAATCGGGAAGCTGTTTATACGATTCCTGACTTGCTCCCAAGGTGATAAAATGGAAAATTTATTAGACGTAATTGAGCAATTTTTGAGTCTATCGGATGAAAAACTAGAAGAGTTGTCTGATAAAAATCAACTATTGCGTTTACAAGAAGAAAAGGAAAGGAAGAATGCGTAAATTCTTAATTATTTTGTTGTTACCGAGTTTTTTGACCATTTCAAAAGTCGTTAGCACAGAAAAAGAAGTAGTCTATACTTCAAAAGAAATTTATTACCTTTCACAATCTGACTTTGGTATTTATTTTAGAGAAAAATTAAGTTCCCCTATGGTTTTTGGAGAAGTTCCTGTTTATGCGAATGAAGATTTAGTAGTGGAATCTGGAAAATTGACTCCCCAAACAAGTTTTCAAATAACCGAGTGGCGCTTAAATAAACAAGGAATTCCGGTATTTAAGCTATCAAATCATCAATTTATAGCTGCGGACAAACGATTTTTATATGATCAATCAGAGGTAACTTCAACAATAAAAAAAGTATGGTTAGAATCTGATTTTAAACTGTACAATAGTCCTTATGACTTAAAAGAAGTGAAATCATCCTTATCAGCTTATTCTCAGGTATCAATCGATAAGACCATGTTTGTAGAAGGAAGAGAATTTCTACATATTGATCAGGCTGGATGGGTAGCTAAAGAATCAACTTCTGAAGAAGATAATCGGATGAGTAAAGTCCAAGAAATGTTATCGGAAAAATATCAGAAGGATTCATTTTCTATTTATGTTAAGCAACTGACTACTGGAAAAGAAGCTGGTATCAATCAAGATGAAAAGATGTATGCAGCTAGTGTTTTGAAACTCCCTTATCTTTATTATACGCAAGAAAAAATAAATGAGGGGATTTATCAGTTAGACACGACTGTAAAATACGTATCTGCAGTCAATGATTTTCCAGGTTCTTATAAACCAGAGGGAAGTGGTAGCCTCCCTAAAAAAGAGGATAATAAAGAGTATTCTCTCAAGGACTTAATAACGAAAGTATCTAAAGAATCGGACAATGTAGCTCATAATCTATTGGGATATTACATTTCAAACCAATCTGATGCCACATTTAAATCCAAGATGTCTGCTATTATGGGAGATGATTGGGATTCAAAAGAAAAATTGATTTCTTCTAAGATGGCTGGGAAGGCCATGGAAGCTATTTATAATCAAAATGGATTTGTGCTAGAGTCTTTGACTAAAACAGATTTTGATAATGAGAGAATTGCCAAAGGTGTTTCTGTTAAAGTAGCTCATAAAATTGGAGATGCGGATGAATTTAAGCATGATACTGGTGTTGTCTATGCAGATTCTCCATTTATTCTTTCTATTTTGACTAAAAATTCTGATTATGATACAATTTCTCAGATATCCAAGGATGTTTATGAGGTTCTAAAATGAGAGAACAAGATTTTTTAAATCATTTTCTAAAGAAGGGATATTTCAAAAAGCATGCTAAGTTGGTGCTAGCTCTTTCTGGTGGATTAGATTCTATGTTTCTATTTAAGGTATTGTCTACTTATCAAAAAGAGTTAGAAATTGAATTGATCTTAGCTCATGTGAATCATAAGCAGAGAATAGAGTCTGATTGGGAAGAAAAGGAATTAAGGAAGTTGGCTGCTGAAGCAGAGCTTCCTATTTATATCAGCAATTTTTCAGGAGAATTTTCAGAAGCCCGTGCTCGACATTTTCGTTATGATTTTTTTCAAGAGGTCATGAAAAAGACAGGTGCGACAGCCTTAGTCACTGCCCACCATGCTGATGACCAGGTGGAAACGATTTTTATGCGATTGATTCGAGGTACTCGTTTGCGCTATCTATCAGGGATTAAGGAGAAGCAAGTAGTCGGAGAGATAGAAATTATTCGCCCCTTCTTGCATTTTCAAAAAAAAGACTTTCCATCAATTTTTCACTTTGAAGATGCATCAAATAAGGAAAATCATTATTTTCGCAATCGTATTCGAAACTCATACTTACCAGAATTGGAAAAAGAAAATCCTCGATTTAGGGATGCAATCTTAAGCATCGGTAATGAAATTTTAGATTATGACTTGGCAATAGCTGAACTATCAAAGAATATTGATGTAGAAAATTTAGAGCAGCTATTGTCTTACTCTGAGTCCACACAAAGAGTTTTACTTCAAACTTACCTGAATCGTTTTCCAGATTTGAATCTTACAAAAGCTCAGTTTGAAGAAGTTAGACAAATTTTAAAAACTAAAAGCCAGTATCGTCATCCGCTTAAAAATGGTTATGAATTAGTAAAAGAGTATCAACAGTTTCGGATTTGTAAAATCAGTCCTCAGTCTGATGAAAAGGAAGATGAACTTGTGTTACACTATCAAAATCAGGTATCTTATCAGGGATATTTATTTTCCTTTGGACTTCCTTTAGAAGGTGAATCAATTCAACAAATACCTGTTTCACGGGAAACATCTATACACATTCGTCATCGAAAAACAGGGGATTTTTTGATTCAAAATGGGTATAGAAAAAAACTCAGACGTCTATTTATTGATTTGAAAATCCCTATGGAAAAGCGGAAATCTGCTCTGATTATTGAGCAATTTGGTGAAATTGTCTCAATTTTGGGAATTGCGACCAGTAATTTGAGTAAAAACACGAAAAATGATATAATGAACACTGTACTTTATATAGAAAAAATAGATAGGTAAAAAAATGTTAGAAAACGATATTAAAAAAATCCTCGTTTCACACGATGAAATTACAGAAGCTGCTAAAAAATTAGGTGCTCAACTCACTAAAGACTATACAGGAAAAAATCCAATTTTAGTTGGGATTTTAAAAGGATCTATTCCTTTTATGGCTGAATTGGTTAAACATATCGACACACATATTGAAATGGACTTCATGATGGTTTCTAGCTACCATGGTGGAACAGCAAGTAGTGGTGTCATCAATATCAAGCAAGATGTAACTCAAGATATTAAAGGGAGACATGTTCTATTTGTAGAGGACATCATTGATACAGGTCAAACTTTGAAGAATTTGCGAGATATGTTTATTGCAAGAGAAGTAGCTTCTGTTAACATTGCAACCTTGTTGGATAAACCAGAAGGACGTGTTGTAGAAATTGAGGCAGACTATACTTGCTTTACTATCCCAAATGAGTTTGTAGTAGGTTATGGTTTAGACTACAAAGAAAACTATCGTAACCTTCCTTATGTTGGAGTATTGAAAGAAGAAGTGTATTCAAATTAGAAAGAACAATTTTTAATGAAAAAACAAAATAATGGTTTAATTAAAAATCCTTTTCTATGGTTATTACTTATTTTTTTCCTAGTTACAGCTTACCAGTATTTCAGTACAGGTAGTGTTGCAGGGAAAAGTGAGCAAATTAATTATACAGAATTGGTAAAAGAAATTACCGATGACAATGTAAAAGAATTGACTTACCAACCAAATGGCAGTGTTATCGAAGTTTCAGGTGTTTATAAAAATCCTAAAACAAGTAAAGAAGAAACAGGTATCCAGTTCTTTTCTCCTTCTGCTACAACAGTAGAGAAATTTTCAAGTATTATTCTTCCTTCAGATACTACAGTATCAGAATTGCAAAAACTTGCTTCTGACCATAAGGCAGAAGTAACTGTTAAGCATGAAAGTTCAAGTGGTATGTGGATTAATATTCTTGTATCCATTGTGCCATTCGGTATTCTCTTCTTCTTCCTATTCTCTATGATGGGAAATATGGGAGGAAATAATAGCCGTAACCCAATGAGTTTTGGACGTAGTAAGGCTAAAGCCGCAAATAAAGAAGATATTAAAGTAAGATTTTCAGATGTTGCTGGAGCTGAGGAAGAAAAACAAGAACTAGTTGAAGTTGTTGAATTTTTAAAAGATCCAAAACGATTTACAAAACTTGGAGCCCGTATTCCAGCAGGTGTCCTTCTAGAGGGACCTCCAGGAACAGGTAAGACTTTGCTTGCTAAAGCAGTCGCCGGAGAAGCAGGTGTTCCATTCTTTAGTATCTCAGGTTCTGACTTTGTAGAAATGTTTGTCGGAGTTGGAGCTAGTCGTGTTCGTTCACTTTTTGAGGATGCAAAAAAAGCAGCACCAGCCATCATCTTTATAGATGAAATTGATGCTGTTGGACGTCAACGTGGAGTTGGTCTTGGCGGAGGAAATGACGAACGTGAACAAACCTTGAATCAACTCTTGATTGAGATGGATGGTTTTGAGGGAAATGAAGGGATTATCGTCATTGCTGCGACAAACCGTTCAGATGTACTAGACCCTGCCCTTTTGCGTCCAGGACGTTTTGATAGAAAAGTATTGGTTGGCCGTCCTGATGTTAAGGGTCGTGAAGCAATCTTGAAAGTTCATGCTAAGAACAAGCCTTTAGCAGAAGATGTTGATTTGAAATTAGTGGCTCAACAAACTCCAGGCTTTGTTGGTGCTGATTTAGAGAATGTATTGAATGAAGCGGCTTTAGTCGCTGCTCGTCGCAATAAATCGATAATTGATGCTTCAGATATTGATGAAGCAGAAGATAGAGTTATTGCTGGACCTTCTAAGAAAGATAAGACAGTTTCACAAAAAGAACGTGAATTAGTTTCCTACCATGAGGCAGGACATACCATTGTTGGTCTAGTTTTGTCGAATGCCCGTGTTGTTCATAAAGTTACTATCGTACCACGCGGACGTGCAGGCGGTTATATGATTGCACTTCCTAAGGAAGACCAAATGCTTCTTTCTAAAGAAGATATGAAAGAGCAATTGGCTGGTTTAATGGGTGGACGTGTAGCTGAAGAAATTATCTTTAATGTCCAAACTACAGGAGCTTCAAACGACTTTGAACAAGCGACACAAATGGCGCGTGCAATGGTTACAGAGTACGGTATGAGTGAAAAACTTGGCCCAGTACAATATGAAGGAAACCATGCTATGTTTGGTGCACAGAGTCCTCAAAAATCAATTTCAGAACAAACAGCTTATGAAATTGACGAAGAAGTTCGTTCATTATTAAATGAAGCACGAAATAAAGCTGCTGAAATCATCCAATCAAATCGTGAAACTCACAAGTTGATTGCAGAAGCATTATTGAAATACGAAACATTGGATAGTACACAAATTAAAGCTCTTTATGAAACAGGAAAGATGCCTGAAACCGTAGAAGAGGAATCTCATGCATTATCTTATGATGAAGTAAAGTCAAAAATGAATGATGAAAAATAACCCCCAGAGAGGCATGTCCTCTCTTTTTTGTGCAGTTGAGACGGTGTAGGGAACAGAATGGGGGAAATGGGACAAAAGTGTTTCTGAATCTGTTAGACTGTATCTAGAAAAGGGGACGTTATGTTTAAAGAATTATATGAAGAAGTCCAGGGGATTGTATATAAGTGTAGAAATGAATATTACCTTCATTTATGGGATCTATCGGATTGGGACCAAGAGGGGATGATTTGCTTACATGAATTGATTAGTAGAGAAGAAGAGCTGGCAGAAGATATTCCTCGTTTACGTAAATACTTCAAAACAAAGTTCCGTAATCGAATTTTAGACCATATCCGTAAACAAGAAAGCCAGAAGCGTAGATATGATAAAGAACCTTATGAAGAAGTAGGTGAGATTAGTCATCGTATCAGTGAGGGAGGTCTGTGTCTAGATGATTATTATCTCTTTCATGAGACACTAAGAGATTATAGAAACAAACAAAGTAAAGACAAACAAGAAGAGTTAGAACGCGTCTTAAGAAATGAACGCTTTCGAGGACGTCAAAAAGTGTTAAGAGACTTACGTATTGTGTTTAAAGAGTTTGACATCCGTACTCAATAGGAAGTCATACAAAAAAGATAAAAAGTTTAAAAAAGTAGTTGACAAAGTATGAAAAGTCGGTATAATAGTAAGAGTTGAAAATAACTCTGGTCCGTTGGTCAAGGGGTTAAGACACCGCCTTTTCACGGCGGTAACACGGGTTCGAATCCCGTACGGACTATGGTATGTTGTGGTTGTGGCACTTGATGAAAAAAGATTAAAAAAGTTTCAAAAAAGTGTTGACAAGCGAAAGCGACTGTGATATACTAATATAGTTGTCGCTTGAGAGAAGCGAGTGACAAAGACCTTTGAAAACTGAACAAGACGAACCAATGTGCAGGGCACTACAA